>NZ_JBRKJK010000002.1:0-260862 GCF_052983295.1 Porticoccus sp. GXU_MW_L64
TGCGAGTCTTCTTACGGTGTTTCTCAAAGCCATCTGTCAGGGATTGTTGGCGCATCGGTATCTCTGGTTTGTGGATATGCTGCTATTATCGCTCAAACGATGAATTAATCAGAGTTGCCTTAGAAGAAAACCGATGACCATCAGCATAGAAATTCAGGCAGTGCGCGAGTTTATTCAGCAATGCCCACCGTTCGATGAACTTCCAGACGATTTGCTCACGCTGGCAGCCTGCAATATCCAGATCGACTACCACCGCAAAGGCAGCGACCTGAACCTGACCACCCAGGCAACACCGCGACTGTATATTGTGCGCAGTGGCGCCTTTGAAATACGCAACGAACATAACGAGTTGCTGGACCGGGCAGAGCCCGGCGGTTATTTCGGCTTCCCTTCCCTGCTGACCGGCCAGGCCATCAGCAATCATGTTCATGCCCTGGAAGACGGCTTGATCTATCTTTTGGACGAAGACAGCTTTTCCCGGCTGCGTTCCAGCAATCGCGTATTCGACCGGTTTTTCAATCAGGCTCACGCCAAACGACTGCGCGGTGCACTGCGGGTGCGCGACAACAGCTTTCACCTGACCCAGCGGGTGGCGGAGCTGATTGGCCGCGAACCGGTGGTGGCCCAGCGCAGCGAAACCGTTGCCCAGGTAGCACAACGTATGACCGAACAACGGGTATCCGCCGTCATGGTGGTGGACCACGGCAAACTGTGCGGGCTGATCACCGACCGCGACCTGCGCGCCCGGGTACTGGCGGAAAACCGCAGCTACGACACCGAAGCCCACCGGGTAATGACCCACAATCTGACTACCATCAACCCCGACAGCCTGGTGTTTGAAGCCACGCTGCTGATGACCGAAAAAGACATTCACCACGTTCCCATAGTGGATGACAAGAAACCCATCGGCATGATTACCGCCACCGATCTGGTGCGCTCGCAAAAATCCGACCCGGTGTATTTGATTGGCGAACTGGGCAAACAAAAAGACACAGAAGGGTTGCAAAAAGTTTGCCGGGACATCCCGGAACTGTTGCGCAATCTGATTCAGGCAGACGCCAGCGCCGAACAGATTGGTCGCCTGCTCACTTCTGTTACCGACGCCCTGACCCGGCAACTGATCACCCAGGCCATAGACACCCTTGGTCCGGCACCGGTGCCTTTTGTATGGCTGGCGTTCGGCTCCCAGGGGCGGCGCGACCAGACCGCTGTATCCGACCAGGACAACGGCCTGCTGATCAGCAATAACCTGACGGCGGAGCAGGCCCCCTACTTTCAAAAACTCGCCCGCTACGTCAACGATGGCCTGAACCTGTGTGGCTACAAATACTGCCCCGGCGACATTATGGCCAGCACCCTGCGCTGGCGGCAGCCGCTGGAGCAATGGCAAAAAGAATTTACCCAGTGGATTCACCAGCCTTCCAGCAAAGCGTTGATGCACGCCAGTATTTTTTTCGATATGCGCCCGGTGTACGGCGACGATTATCTGTTCGATGAATTACAGCAGGGCATTCTGAATGCCGCCCGCAACAACGATATTTTTCTGGCACAACTGACCGCCAACGCCTTGCAACTCACACCGCCGCTGGGCTTTTTTAAAAACTTTGTTCTCGAACACAGCGGCGAACACAAAAACCGTTTCGACGTCAAACTGCGCGGCATCATGCCCCTGACCGACCTGGCGCGCATCTACGCATTGGCCAGCGGGGATGGCGAAATCAGCACTCGCCAGCGCTTGCTCAATGCCGTAGACAACGGCGTACTGTCGTTAAAAAGCGCCCGCAATTTGCTGGATGCCCAGGAATTTATTTGCCACCTGCGGCTGGAGCATCAGGGCGAACTGTTAAACCAGGGAAAAACCGCAGACAACTACATAGCCCCCCGCAACCTGTCCAGCCTGGTGCGCCACCAACTGCGCGATGCCTTTGCGGTAATCGTGGATGCGCAATCGGTCATGCGCAAAGAATTTACCGGCGGGTTGATGTAAATGTTCAGCCACTGGTTCAACAACCGCCGTCGCCAAAAGCTATTACAACAGTGCAGCGATACCACCATGCAAAGCTACCTGGCGACACAAACTCCAGCGCCCCAGGATGATTTTCGCAATGCCGAATACCTGGTCGCCGACCTGGAAATGACTGGCCTGAATCCCGCTGAGGATCATATTTTAAGTATCGGTTTTGTACCCATTATCAACGGCAAAATACTGCTCGCCCAGGCGCAACATATTCTGGTAAACAGCCGTTTGGGTGTGGGACAAAGCGCCACCATTCACGGCATTCACGACGCTGAACTGGAAAATGCCCTGCCCGTAGCAGACGCCCTGAAACACCTGCTTGACGCCCTGCGCGGGCGAGTACTAATCCTGCACAGCGGCACCATCGACCTGGCGTTTATCCAACCGTTGTGCAAGCAACTGTTTAATGTGCCGTTGCTGGCACCGCTGATCGACACTCTGGAAGTGGAAAAAAAACGCCTGGCCAATAGCGGCAAGCTAGACCAACTCCCCCAGGATGGGCTGCGCCTGTTTACCTGCCGGGAACGCTACAACCTGCCCCCTTACAACGCCCACAATGCTCTGGCAGATGCACTGGCCACAGCGGAGTTATTTTTGGCTCAGGTGAGTTATACCTGCGACCACAGACCGCTGCCATTGAAGTATTTTTTGAGCCGGTGATTTTTAGAAGCACCCAATAGATTTTTGTTCTTCCATTGTATAGTGGCGCTCAGGGGCTGATAGTGCTATTCCAGACACGCTGCAAGTACATCCCTGTAAGCTCGGATGCGACTTCCCTGTCGCATACGGTCTGGAATAGCACTATCAGCCCCTGAGCTTCATATCGTGCGTCGGCGTATTTTTCGATAGAGATAAAAGTGAGCGATAGTTGACATGAAAATCAGCGGCAGGAAGGGCTTTTCCAAACTGTATGCGACAAGGAAGTCGCATCCAAGCCTATAGGGATATATTCACGGCGTGTTTGGAAAAGCCCTTCCTGCCGCTGATTGCCACCAAACCAGAAAAAAACAACCTCGCTCACCAAAAAGAGTCCGACCAATGTCGAATTCTTACTCCGGCATATCTCAACTACAGTGTTCCTACTCTCAAGACGCTTAGCGAGACACAGCCATGGTCAGTCAACAGCCCTACCAACAGCAATATTGCCAATTCCAACAAGACCCGGAGCAATTCTGGCGCGAGCAGGCAGACTTGATTCAGTGGTATCGAAAGCCGCAAAGCATTCTCAGCAAAGACAACAACGACTACTACCGTTGGTACAGTGACGGTGAATTGAATACCAGCTACCTGTGTCTGGACTATCACATCGAACAGGGGCGAGGTAAGCAAGCTGCCATCATTTACGACTCACCGGTAACCAACACCCGGTACAGCCTGAGCTACGAACAACTGCGCGACCAGGTGGCGCAATTTGCCGGTGGCCTGCGCAGCCTGGGTGTTGAAAAAGGCGACCGGGTAGTGATTTACATGCCCATGGTGCCGGAAGCGGCGGTGGCCATGCTCGCCTGCGCCCGCCTGGGTGCGGTGCACTCGGTAGTATTTGGTGGCTTTGCTCCCCATGAACTGGCAGTGCGTATCGATGACGCCAAACCCAAAGTGCTGGTGACCGCCTCCTGCGGCATTGAGGTAGACAAAATCATCGCCTACAAACCATTGGTGGATACCGCCATTGCCAGCGCCGAGCACAAACCGCAGCACACCGTATTGCTGCAACGCAACCAGTGCCAGGCAGACATGAATGCTCCCATGGATATCGACTGGCAACAACTGATGGCCGATACCCAGCCCGCCGAGCCGGTACCGGTGCTGGGTACCGACCCGCTGTACATTTTGTACACCTCTGGCACCACCGGCAAACCCAAAGGCGTGGTGCGGGACAACGGCGGTCACGCGGTGGCCATGCGCTACAGCATGAACACCCTGTACGACGTTCAGCCCGGCGATGTGTACTGGGCCGCATCCGACGTGGGCTGGGTGGTGGGGCACTCCTACATTGTGTACGCACCACTGCTGACCGGCTGCACCACCATTTTGTTTGAGGGCAAACCGGTGCGCACACCGGATGCCGGTGCCTTCTGGCGGGTGTGCGCCGACCACAAGGTAAAAGTCATGTTTACCGCCCCCACCGCCTTCCGCGCCGTGCGCAAAGAAGACCCACAGGGCACCCTGCTGCAAGCCTGCGACATTGGCAGTCTGGAACGTATCTACCTGGCAGGAGAGCGTCTGGACCCATCCACCTACCAATGGCTCAGCAAACACACCGGGCTGCCGGTACTGGACCACTGGTGGCAAACGGAAACCGCCTGGGCCATTGCCGGCAATCCCGCCGGGCTGGAGTTACTGGAGCCCAAAGCCGGTTCCGCCACCGTGCCCATGCCCGGTTATCAGGTGGACATTCTCGACGAAAGTGGCGCACCGGTAAGCGCCAACAAACAGGGTTTGATTGCCATAAAACTGCCCCTGCCACCCGGCACGCTGGCCACCATCTGGGGCAACCACGAACGCTTTGTGGCGGGCTATCTCAAGCAATTCCCCGGCTACTATGTCACCGGCGACGAAGGCTACATGGACAACGACGGCTACCTGTATGTGATGGGCCGCGCCGACGACGTGATCAACGTGGCCGGCCACCGCTTGTCCACCGGCGAAATGGAAGAAATTGTCGGCGCCCACCAAGCCGTGGCCGAATGCGCCGTAATCGGCGTTGCCGACGAGCTGAAAGGACAAATGCCCCTGGGACTGGTGGTACTGAAAGACGGCCAGAACATCGACCCCGCCACCCTGTCAGAACAACTGCGTCAGGACGTGCGCAAACAGATCGGCGGCATCAGCTGCTACAAAAACACACTGGTGGTGGACCGCCTGCCAAAAACCCGCTCCGGCAAAATATTGCGCCGCACCATGCGCCAGATTGCCGATGGACGGGAATATCAGATACCCTCCACCATTGACGACCCTGCCATTCTCGACGAAATCAAACAGCAACTGGCCACCGCCAGCAGTTTATAAAACGGAGCCCACTATGAGCCAACAAAACTACACCGCCTTTGTGGTGGAAGAAATCAACGAGCAGTTTGCAGGCCGTTTGCAAAACCGCTCGCTGGACGCACTGCTGGAAGAACCGCTTGCGGACGAATTACTGGTTCGCGTCAGCTATTCATCCCTGAACTACAAGGACGCCCTGTCCAGCACCGGCAACAAAGGCGTTACCCGCCACTACCCCCACGTACCCGGCATTGATGCGGTGGGCACCGTTGCACAAAGCGGCAGCGAACAGTTCGCCGAGGGCGATACCGTGATCGTCACAGGCTTTGACCTGGGCATGAACACCGACGGCGGCTACAGCCAATACATTCGCGTACCCGCTGCCTGGGCCTTGCCACTGCCTGCCGGCCTGGATCAGCAGCAAGCCATGATACTCGGCACCGCCGGGCTGACTGCTGGCCTTAGCGTCAGCCGTATCTGCAATCAGTTAAACCCCGACGACGGCCCCATTGTGGTATCTGGCGCCAGCGGCGGTGTCGGCTCACTGGCAGTGGCCATGCTGGTAAAACTGGGTTATTCGGTCACCGCCATCTCTGGAAAAAATGCCGACTTTCTCAAGCAACTGGGGGCAACGGAAGTCGTACCCAGGGCAGAATTTGCAGAACCGGAAAAGCGGCCACTGTTAAAAGCCCGCTTCGCCGGAGCCGTGGATACCGTGGGCGGCGATATACTCGCCAATATCATCAAATCCATCCAGCCCGGCGGTGTCGTCACCTGCTGCGGCAACGCCGCCTCCCCCAACCTGCCGCTCACGGTATTCCCGTTTATCCTGCGTGGAATCACCCTGGTCGGTATCGACTCCCAGGACTGCCCGCTGCAAGAGCGCACACAGGTGTGGAACAAACTGGCCAGCGACTGGAAACCGGAGCAACTGTTAGCGCTGTATCAGGAAATCACCCTGCAAGAGCTGGATGAGAATATTGAACGTATTTTGCAGGGCAAAATTCAAGGTAGGGTTTTGGTGAATGTGTCGGGCGGTTAATGCCATGAAAATTTACTAAAACGTACGTTGAATACGCGATGTGGGCTTTTCAAGACCGTCGGCGACAAGGAAGCCGCTGTCGAGCGTACAAGGGTGCTTACTTTGAGGCAAAAGGCACAGCGTGTCTTGAAAAGACCATGTCGCCTATCTTGTGAACTCCTTAGCATCAATAAATCCCGGTCTGATAACCAACAGGGATTTATTGATATATCGGTTCTCGCCATCCCGATAAGTATCCAGAGACATATCCCCTGAAAGCTCATAAATCGCCCACCCGGATGAAAAGCTATCAAGCAACTCTTGATTCCCGAGGATAAAATCCTGAGCCTCTCCCGGGTTAGAAAAGGCAATACCGCCCGGATACAGCCCCCAAAACAGTGGGCCAAACTTGACGACACCCTTCCCTTCCGAAAGTGCCTTTTGGTAGCTTAAATCACCAATGGTAAATATTGGGGAATTTATCTCAGAACGCTGTATTGGATTGAAGGCATCCTTTACGCCCAGCCAGATAATCAATGCCGAAAAAACCAAAACAATGGCTGTGTATTTTATAAATTTCACTGTTTTCATAAATGCAGGATCGGGCTATAACGCTGTAGTTTTTGGCAGCCGTAGCAACCTAAACAGAAAAATAAATCTGCCCCCCCTTTTCGTTAGATTATTCCAGTTTTCTTACCATCAAGGCTTTTGGTATTTTTCTCTCGCCAATATTCCTCAACGCCTTCTCGACCTTTATTATCGGCCCATTTTCTCAGTGTCGGCCTCTCACCAACTAATTCATAAAAGGGCACAGCATAACCACATGATGTTTGAACTATATCTAAATCTAGCTCAAATATTTGACGTGCCCCAGTGTATTCGGGAAATAGCTTTACCTGACTAGGCCAATCGCCATCCCGAGGATGGATAACTTTTGCTTGGCCATACAGTCTCAATATAAGTGGTTGTTTATCAAATGAGCAGAACATTATGGTCATTCGATTATTTTCTAGAATGTGGGCAGCAGTTTCATTTCCACTTCCAGTAAGATTGAGCCACGCCACTTTAGAATGATTTATTACTCTAAAACTATCCATGCCTTTCGGGGAGACATTGACAGACCCTTCACTTGCAGCCGTACCAACAAAGAAAACATGTTGGTTCTTTATGAACTCAATATGCTTTTCAGTTAAGACTTCAAACTTTTCTGCCATATGACTTCCTTATGTGTAACAGCTCGTTAACGAGTCTTCGGCCCAATAACAATTATAATCGGGCCACCAAACCCGGAATGTAACATATTGAGTTTTAAAGAAAACAGCTTCAAACACATCAGTATTTCACGTAAAATGCCGCCTATGTCTACAAAAAAACTAACAACGACCAATCGCTACCTGACAGCTACCGAACGGCGTTCTATGCGCATTCGCACTATTGCCAGCTCCACCGCTATTGAAACTGGCGAAGATATTCAGGCTATCGAGAAAAAGCTTATTCGGGAAACCCGCTCTCGCTATCACGTAACACTTGCCGGATAAGTTTCCCCAGTGGTTCATAGTTGCAATCCCACCCCGCCTGAATGGCGCTGAAATACTGGCTCTTTTTGTTATCCAACAGGCTGAAATCAAGTTCCGGCCATCCGGCCTGAAGTGCCATAATATTCGCAAGTAGCCTCGCCAATCGGCCATTTCCCTCACGAAATGGATGCACCAGAATAAATTCAACGTGAATAGTGGCAATTGCCTGCACTAACTGTTCTTCGCTATATCCTTCGCAAGGGGTATAAACAGACAGGTATTTTCTGTCTAATTCATCCAGCAGACGTGAGATTTGCGATGCAGCAGCGAACTCTACATCTCCCTTTCCCATATTGACCGAGCGTTGCCTGCCAGCCCATTCGTAAACATTACCCAACCACCTGTGGTGCCAGGCAGACAAGTCTGCCGCCGTAATGACCTGGTCGGTGGAAACATCAGAAATTACATCTTCGTACAGGAGGTCAAGCAACTCCAGCTCTACCTGATCCATCTCTACCGACGAAGTAATGTCTAACTTATTTAACAGAACCTGATTATTAGACCCAGGCTGGTTGGCCTTCTGGGTTGCCCGAAGTGTCGTATCGATCATTCATTGCAGCCTGCCTTTTCTAAAGCCGGATTACCATTTTACTGAGGCAGTGTAACAAGCTCTGTCGAAAGTTGGATATATTGACGGCTTACCGCTTTAACAGGCATCGAGGATCGAGCATGCAATAACCTCTATTTCATTCAAATCCAAACCCAACTGTCCCGCCGCAATCACCGCTTTAGACATATCATCCGTCGCCACCGCCACCACATTCACCGCATCCGGCATTGGCTCCGGATTGTGATCTGGCCGCACTACTTGCAGCTTGGGGTGCGGGGCGTATTTGTAGCCTTCAACCAGCACTATATCTACCGGATCAAGTTTGGCGATCAGTTCATCCAATGAGGGTTCCTGTTGGCCGCGCAGTTCGCGGATCAGCGCCCAGCGATCCGGAGAGGCAACAATCACCTGACGGGCGCCAGCCATGCGGTGACGGTGGCTATCAGTGCCGGGGTCATCCACTTCAATGTCGCAATGGGCGTGTTTGATGGTGGCCACGCTCAGGCCTCGGCGCTCGAACTCGCCGATCAGATGGGTAATCAGGGTGGTTTTGCCAGAATTTTTCCAGCCGATGATGCCGAATATTTTCACTAGCTGGGCCTTGTGCATTTTAGTAATTCGAGCTTCGTAGATTGTGGTCGCACGTCTGACGTCGCAAGTCGCACGTTGTCGAGCACAGCTCGACGTTGGTGTGAAGCCATTCTGTAGCCCGGGTAGAGCGCAGCGTAACCCGGGGTTGTGGGCTAGCTTATTCCCGGGTTCCGCTGCGCTCTACCCGGGCTACGAGGTGCTTGGTTTTAGCGTGCGACGTCAGACGTGCGACGTGCGGCCCAGTGTTTTTACATCAAATTCTCATCCATATCACCAAGTTCAATCCCTTGAATATCTGCCTCTCGAACAAGGCGCTGCAGGTAGTTACTCAGGGCCCGGCGGTGGTTGCGTTCGCCAAGGTAGTTGGCGATTTTCTGGTGGGCGGCTTCGTAGGGTACGGTTTCGCCCTCCACTTTTTGATCCACCATTACCACGTGGTAACCGTAGCGGGTGGCGATGGGCAGTTGCGCCAGGCCTTGTGGCAGGTTGAACAGTTGGCGCTCGAATTCTTCCACGGTCTGACCTTTGCTCACTTGCCCCAGCGAACCGCCCTGCTCCCGGGACGGGCAGGCGGAAAACTGCTCTGCCAAAGCACCAAACTGTTGCGGATTGTCTTGTAATTTTTGCAACAGGTTTTCCGCATTGGCTTTGGCCAGTTCGCGGTCATCCAGTGCATCCGGTGCCGCTGGCAGCAAAATATGGCGCACTTCCATCAGTGGTGGCGAACAAAACTTCTCGATGTTGGCGTCGTAGTAACGGCGGCATTCGTCTTCGCTGGCATGCTGAGCCGGAATTTCTTTGTTCAGCAATTCGCTGATCAGGTCTTCCCTGTCGTTGGCGGCCACTTCTGCATCCGCTTGTATCAGGCCCAGTTTGCGCGCTTGCTGAATCAACAGCTCTTGCAATACCAAACCGCGAGCGGCGCTGAAGGCGGCGTCTTCGATGGACTCCGCCGGATGGTTTTGCAGCTCCATACGCAAAGCGTTTTTGTCGATGGCTTTGCCGTTGACGGTGATGTTTGGGGCCAAGAGCTTTTCTAATGGATCACTCTGGTCGCTGGCGATTAGATTTGGTGCGTCACTCATAATCTTCTCCGTTTGAAGTTCGACGTTGGACGTTCGACGAAAACTCCGATCCAGCTACGAAGCTTCTCGTCGAACTTCAAACGTCGAACGTCCAACTGTTATACCTTCTGCCGAACCAACTGATATTTGCGACCAAAATACCACACCGGAGCGCTAACGATATGCACTAATCGGGTAAAGGGAAACACGACAAACAAGGTCACACCGAGGAACACATGGGCCTTGTAAATAAAGTGTACCGGGGCGATATTGGCCACCGCTTCGGCCATGTTAAAGGTCACAATATTCTGTGCCCAGTTAGCCAGCATCACCATCACCGAGCCGTCCAGGTGACCGGTGGAAACCACAATGGTGCTCAGCCCCAAAATCAGTTGGATGTACAGCAGAATCAATACCAGAAAGTCAGAAAAGCGGGAATTGGCTTTTACTCGTTCGTCGCTAAAGCGGCGTACAATCAGTCCGGTAAGACCGACAAAACACAACAGGCCAAAGGCGCCACCGGTGACCATGGCAACCATTTGTTTGGCTTCGGTGCTGATCACGTAGTGGTAAACCGACTCTGGCGTCAGCAGGCCGGCGATGTGACCGCAGAGTACAAAGATAATGCCGATATGAAACCAGTTACTGGCCCAGCGCATGTTTTTTTTGCGCAACATCTGGCTGGAATCTGCACGCCAGCTGTAGGGTTCTTTTTCAAAGCGAATACAACTGGCGATCACGCAGATTGCAAAGGCAATGTAGGGATAAATCCCGAATAAAAATGTGTTGGAGAAAGACATTTTGTTACTCCTACCTTTTCAAGGCTTTTGAATTGGGTCTTGTCATTGCGAGCGCAGCGCGGCAATCCAGGGTCTTTAAAGTCACTGGATTGCCGCGTCACTACGCTCCTCGCAATGACGGCTGGCATCCATCCACTGCACTGGCTTTTCCGCGTCTCTGGGTATGTCCACTGGTTTGTTCAAACCGCAACTGGCACCACCGTCTGCCGGGTTGGAGAAGGTTACTGCTTCTTCCTCCCACAGCTTGTCGATGGCTTCCGGGGTGTCGTCACGGTCTTCGCTTTTGGCGGTTTCCAGCAGTTCGGCCATTTCCACCCTGGCTCCGGCGATCACCAGCAGGGCATCGAACAAACAGTGGTAATCACTGCTGCGCTCCTGCAGGCGGGCGCTGACCATGGCGAGTATTTCGCTCACATCCGCCAGGCCCACGCGGGCGTCGATGTCGTCGCGAGTGGACAGATATTCCAGATACAGGGGGATGTAATCCGGCAATTCTTTGACATCGATTAAAAAGCCCGCCTGTTCGTATTGGCTCATCAAATCCACCATGGCCTGACCGCGATCGCGGGATTCCCCGTGCACGTGTTCAAACAGCAACAGTGACAGTGCCCGACCGCGATCAAACAGGCTTGTGTAGATTTCCTGGGCGTCCATCAGGTCGCTGTCGCAGAGGCGATTGACCAGTGCGGCAAGCTGCTGGCGGGACGGCGGGGGAATTTCTTTTGCCGCAGCAATAGCCGCATTTAATTCATCCCGCCCAGCCTGCAACTCAGCGCTGGGGTAGTTCATTAGCAGGGAGATAACCTGGAGTATTTTCACGACATATTCTCCACACTTGGGCATACCGTAGGGTGGATTAGCCGTAGGCGTAATCCACCGGTTGTGGTGCGATGGTGGATTACGCTAACGCTAATCCACCCTACATTTACATCAAGCTCAAACATGCACTTATTCCTCCCACACCTGAACCGTCTTCAACACATCGCGACGATTGGTTTTTTTGGTGCCGAACATATTGTGATCGTTGGCGCCGGAGCAGCCGTTGCCAAAACTGAAACCGCAGCCACCGCGCTCCGCGTAGGCGTCCACCAGGGCGTCTTCGCGGTGGGCGGTGGGAATCACAAAGCGGTCTTCGTAGTTGGCAATGGCCAGGTAGCGGTACATTTCTTCCGCTTGTTTTTTCGTCAGCCCCGCCTGTTCCAGAACCTGCAAATCTTCGGCACCGTCTACGTGCTCGGCACGTTTGTAGGCGCGCATGGCGAGCAGTTTTTCCAACGCTTCCACTACCGGTTTTTCATCACCGGCGGTCAACATGTTGGCCAGATACTTCACCGGAATGCGCAGGGATTTGACATCGGGAATTACTCCGTCCATACCGATGCTGCCTTTTTCGGCGGCGGACTGAATGGGCGACAGTGGTGGCACATACCACACCATGGGCAGGGTGCGATATTCCGGGTGCAGGGGCAGCGCCAGTTTCCAGTCCATGGCCAGTTTATACACCGGCGACATTTGCGCGGCGTCCAGCACGGAATCGGGAATGCCGTCTTTGCGAGCCTGCTCAATCACCTCCGGGTCGAACGGATCGAGGAATACATCCAGTTGCTGTTGATACAGGTCTTCGTCGTGGGCGGTGCTGGCGGCTCCGCCAATTTTGTCAGCGTCGTACAACATCACACCCAGGTAGCGGATGCGGCCCACACAGGTTTCCGAACATACCGTAGGCTGGCCGGATTCGATGCGCGGGTAACAGAAAATACACTTCTCGGATTTGCCGGATTTCCAGTTGAAGTAAATTTTCTTGTAGGGGCAACCGCTGATGCACATACGCCAGCCCCGGCACTTGTCCTGGTCGATCAGTACAATGCCGTCTTCCTCGCGCTTGTAGATTGCACCACTGGGGCAGGATGCTACACAGGCCGGGTTCAGGCAGTGCTCACACAGGCGCGGCATATACATCATAAAGGTGTTTTCGAACTCGCCGTAAATGTCCTTTTGTACGTTGTCGAAGTTTTTATCTTTGGCGCGTTTTTCAAATTCGGTGCCGAGAATTTCTTCCCAGTTTGGCCCCCATTCGATTTTTTCCATGCGCTTGCCAGAGATCACCGAACGCGGTCTGGCAATAGGCTGGTGTTTGGAAATGGGCGCGCTGTGCAAATGCTGGTAGTCAAAATCGAACGGCTCGTAGTAGTCGTCGATTTCCGGCAAGTCCGGGTTGCTGAAAATATTGCTCAGCACTTTCAACTTGCTGCCAATACGCGGGTTTATGGAACCGTCCTGGTTACGTACCCAGCCGCCCTTCCACTTCTCCTGGTTTTCCCACTCTTTCGGGTAACCGATACCGGGCTTGGTTTCCACGTTGTTGAACCAGGCGTATTCCATGCCTTCGCGGGAGGTCCATACGTTTTTACAGGTGATGGAACAGGTGTGGCAACCGATGCATTTGTCGAGGTTTAAAACCATGCCGATTTGTGAACGAATTTTCATGACTTGTACCTCGCAAATTCGGTGCTATTAGAAAAGGCTTCGGCGTTGATGCTCATAGCACCATTCGCTCTTATCAAGTTCAGAGAACGAATTTTCATGACTAGGCCTCCTCAATGTCGGAAGTCACAGGGCGGGGAAGATCCCCACCGTTCGGATATTGGTCGTCGTCCAGCCAATCCACTTTATCCATCTTGCGTACCACCACCATTTCGTCGCGGTTACAGCCCACGGTGCCGTAGTAGTTAAACCCGTAGGCCTGTTGCGCGTAGCCGCCGATCATGTGAGTGGGTTTCATCACTACGCGAGTCACCGAATTGTGGTGGCCGCCGCGAGTTTGCGTCATTTCCGAACCGGGAATATTCACGATACGTTCCTGAGCGTGGTACATCATCACCATGCCCTCCATCACCCGCTGGCTGACCACCGCGCGACAGGCGATGGCACCGTTGGCGTTAAACACTTCCACCCAGTCGTTGTCTTCGATGCCCGCGGATTTGGCGTCGGTTTCGCTCATCCAGATAATCGGGCCACCGCGAGACAAAGTGAGCATCAACAGGTTGTCGGAATAGGTTGAGTGAATGCCCCACTTCTGGTGCGGGGTAATCCAGTTCAGCTCAATTTCCTTGTTGCCATTGGGCTTGGTGCCCTTCACCAGCTTGGTGGTTTTGGTTTTGATGGGCGGCCGGTAGCTGATCATCTGCTCGCCGAAAGCCTGCATCCACTTGTGATCCTGGTAAAACTGCTGGCGGCCGGTGATGGTGCGCCAGGGAATCAGCTCATGGACGTTGGTGTAACCGGCGTTGTAGCTGACGTGTTCGTCCTCCAGGCCGGACCAGGTGGGCGACGAAATAATTTTGCGCGGCTGGGCCTGAATATCCCGGAAGCGAATTTTCTCGTCGTGCTTGGGCTCCGCCAGGTGCTTGTGGTCGCGACCGGTTATTTTGCCCAATGCATCCCAGGCTTTAACCGATACGTTGCCGTTGGTTTCCGGCGCCAGCGACAGCACCACTTCGGCGGCGTCGATGGCGGTTTCAATTTTCGGCTGGCCTTTGGATACCCCTTCTTCGTGGTCCACATAATTCAGCTCACGGAGCAGAGCCACTTCTTCGTCGGTGTTCCAACTAATGCCTTTGCCGCCGTTGCCGAGTTTTTCCAGCAGCGGACCAACGGAGGTGAATTTTTTGTAGGTGTTGGGGTAATCCCGTTCCACCACCACCATATTGGGGGCGGTTTTGCCGGGCACCAGATCGCACTCGCCGTGCTTCCAGTCTTTCACGTCGAAGGGTTGCGCCAACTCCCCCGGAGTGTCGTGAAGCATCGGTACGGTAACGATGTCTTTTTCCACCCCCAGGTTGTTGTTGGCAGCGGCCACTTCGGAAAACGCCTTGGCAATGCCTTTGTAAATCTGCCAATCGGAGCGCGCTTCCCAGGCTGGGTCGGCGGCTTTCGACAGCGGGTGAATAAAGGGGTGCATATCCGAGGTATTCAAATCGTCTTTTTCGTACCAGGTAGCGGTAGGCAATACGATGTCGGAATACATACAGGTGGAGGACATGCGGAAGTCCAGGGTAGTCACCAGGTCGAGTTTGCCCTGAGCACCTTCGTCCAGCCACTCTGCTTCTTCCGGTATTACACCGTTGCCGCGTTTTTTGTTGTCTTCATTGAGCACGCCGTTTTTGGTGCCCAGCAGGTACTTGAGCATGTACTCGTGGCCCTTGCCGGAAGACCCCAACAAATTGGAACGCCAGATAAACAAATTGCGCGGGAAGTTGGCCGGGTTGTCCGGCTGCTCGGCGGCAAATTGAATATTGCCGCTTTGCAGTTGCTGCACCAGATAGTCTTTGGGCTCCATGCCCGCCGCTTCTGCCGCCCTGGTCACATCCAGCGGGTTTTGGTTAATCTGCGGTGCACTGGGCAGCCAGCCCATACGCTCGGCCTTGATGTTGTAATCCAGCATCGCCTCCGGGTAATCCGCCTTGTTCGCCTGGGGCGACAGCACTTCGTGAATGCTGACTTTTTCGTGACGCCACTGGGAGCTGTGGTTGTAGAAGAACGAGGTGGAGTTCATATGGCGCGGCGGACGGTGCCAGTCCAGGCCAAAGGCCAGAGGCAGCCAGCCGGTTTGCGGGCGCAGTTTTTCCTGGCCCACATAGTGCGCCCAGCCACCACCGGACTGACCCACACAGCCACACATGATCAGCATGTTGATCAGGCCGCGGTAGTTCATGTCCATGTGGTACCAGTGGTTCATGGCGGCACCGACAATCACCATGGCCTTGCCTTTGGTTTTGTCGGCGGTGGTGGCAAATTCACGGGCCACCTGAATCACTTTATCGCGGCTGACGCCGGTGATTTTTTCCTGCCAGGCGGGGGTGTAGGGCACGTTTTCGTCGTCGTAGCTGCTGGCTACGTTGTCACCGCCAAGGCCGCGATCAATGGCATAGTTGGCCATCATCAGGTCGTACACGGTGGCGACTTTGGCCTCGCTGCCATCTGCCAGTGTCAGAGTGCGGCAAGGCACGTTGCGCACCTGAATGTCGTCGCCCTCTTTGTGCTGCCAGAATTCGTGCTCTTCGCCGGCAAAGTACGGGAAGCCCACTTCGGCCAGTTCGTTATTATCGATCAGGGAAAGTTGCAGCTTGGTGTCTTTGCCCTCGCCGCCTTCACGGGCTTCGATATTCCATTTGCCCTTGCCTTCTTCGCCCCAGCGGTAACCAATGGCGCCCTGCGGGGAAACCAGTTGACCATCGGTTTCGTTGATGGCAATGGTTTTCCAATCCGGGTTGTTGTCCTGGCCAAGGTTGTCTGCCAAGTCGGAAGCACGCAGGAAGCGGGTACTTTTCAGGTGATTTGAATCGCCGTCTTTTTCCAGCATCACCAGCATGGGCATATCGGAGTAGCGGCGCACGTAATCGGTAAAGTATTCGCTGGGATTTTCCAGGTGGAATTCTTTCAAGATCACATGGCCAAACGCCATGCCGATGGCGGCATCGGTGCCCTGTTTGGGGTTGAGCCACTGGTCGGTGAGCTTGGCCACTTCGGAAAAGTCCGGAGTAATGGCCACGGTTTTGGCGCCCTTGTAACGCACTTCGGTAAAGAAGTGGGCGTCCGGGGTGCGGGTCTGGGGCACATTGGAACCCCAGGCAATAATGTAGTTGGAGTTGTACCAGTCGGCGGATTCCGGCACATCGGTCTGCTCACCCCACACCATGGGGGAAGACGGTGGCAGGTCGCAGTACCAGTCGTAAAAACTCATGCACACGCCACCAATCAGCGACATGTAACGGGACCCCGCAGCGTAAGACACCATGGACATGGCGGGAATGGGCGAGAAGCCGATAATGCGGTCCGGGCCAAATTTCTTGGCAGTGTACACATTGGCGGAGGCGATAATTTCATTCACCTCGTTCCAGGAGGAACGCACCATACCGCCCATGCCGCGTTTGGATTTATAGCTGGCGGTTTTTTCCTTGTCCTCAACGATAGACGCCCAGGCTTCCATGGGGTTGTCGTAGTGCTTGCGGGCCTCACGCCACAGCTTTAACAGCGGCTTGCGCACCATGGGGTATTTCAAACGGTTGGCGCTGTAGATGTACCAGGAATAACTGGCACCCCGGGGGCAGCCACGGGGTTCGTGGTTGGGCAGTTCCGGGCGGGTGCGCGGGTAATCGGTCTGCTGGGTTTCCCAGGTAATCAGGCCGTTTTTCACATAAATTTTCCAGCTGCAGGAGCCGGTGCAGTTAACGCCATGAGTCGACCGCACAACCTTGTCGTGCTGCCAGCGCTGGCGGTAGCTGTTTTCCCACTCCCGGCTTTCGCGAGTCACCTCGCCGTGGCCATTGGAAAATTCGCTTTGCTTGCGTTTGAAGAACTGTAATCTGTCTAATAAATGACTCATGGTTTTGCACCGTGTCGTATTTAATGAGTGGTCGCACGTCTGACGTCGCACGTCGCACGCTAAAACCAAGCACCCTGTAATAAGGCTTTCGCCTGTTCAAACTTGGAGCTTCGTAGCTGGATGCTTGATGGGCCGTTGCCCTATCTACAAAGCTCCATTCAAAGCGTGCGACGTCAGACGTGCGACGTGCGACTACTTTTTAGGGGTTATAAAACTCCCCATTCTTGCGCAGGTAGAACCACCAGTTAATCAGGATGCACACTCCGTAGAAGATGGCGAAACCGATTAACGCGGCTTCCGGTGTGGTGGCTTTAATCTGCTCGCCGAACACTTTGGGGATGTAGAAAGCACCGTAGGCGGCTACCGCAGAGGTCCAGCCCAACACCGGGCCAGCCTGTTCTTTGGGGAACACCATGGCGATGGTGCGGAAGGTGGAGCCGTTGCCTATACCGGTGGCAGCAAACAGCACCAGGAACAGTACAAAGAACGGTACAAAGTAGTCTTCCGGGGTAGCAGAGGCGTAGGCTTGCTTCAGGTAATAAGCCACACCCAGGGCACAGCCAACCATCACGAATGAGATAATCTGGGTCACCTTGGCACCGCCAATTTTGTCGGACACCCAACCACCCAGGGGGCGAATCAGTGCGCCAATAAAGGGGCCCATCCAGGCGTACATCAAAGCGCTGGGGCCGTTGGCGTTAATGGTGTCGTGAGTCATCACACCGTCGGCACCCACCACATGGCTGAAACCAAATACCACTTTGATGCACAGGGCAAAGGCGGCGGAGTAGCCAATAAAGGAGCCAAACGTCATGGTGTAAATCACACTCATGGCCCAGGTGTGCTTGTTGCCAAAAATTTTGTACTGGCGCTTGAGGTTACTGCCCACCTGCCCCGGCAGCATTTTCAGCAACAGTACGGTGGCGGTAATCACAAACAGCAGCACAATTTCCTTGGGTACGCCCCAGCCGGAACCGTTGGCGCTTTCCGGCAGCATCATCCACAGGCCGGCAGCGGCGGTGAAAAAGCCAATCAGCAACATGCCGGTAATGATGGAGAAAGAATTTACCGGGTTGCCGATATCCGGTGACACCTCCTGGGTGCGGATATTGTTCATGCCGAACCAGCCGAAGAACGCCAGCGGCACCAGAAACAACAACCACACCAGGCCGGCGTTTTGAATCCAGGTTTCAGAACCGGCGGGAATTTTGCCAATCAGCGTGCCGGAGGTATTCACCAACTCGCGGGATTCGCCACCCAACGCACCGAACAGGCCAAAGGTCATCACCAGTGGCACCAGAATCTGCATGGTGGTCACGCCAAAATTACCCAGGCCCGCATTCAGGCCCAGAGCCAGACCCTGCATTTTTTTCGGATAGAAAAAGCTGATGTTGGACATGGAGCTGGCGAAATTACCGCCACCAAAACCGGACAGCAGCGCCAGCAACTGGAACTGCCACAGGGGTGTTTCCGGGTTGCTCAATGCCATGCCCGCGCCCAGCGCCGGAATAATCAGCAGTGCGGTGGTAAAGAAGATGGTATTTCGGCCGCCGCACAAGCGCACGAAAAAGCTGCTGGGAATGCGCAGAGTGGCACCGGTCAAACCGGCAATGGCCATCAGCGTAAACAGCTCCGACTTGGCAAACGGGAAACCCAGGTTCAGCATTTGAACCGTAATAATTCCCCAATAGAGCCATACCGCGAAACCACACAACAAACTGGGGATGGAAATCCACAGGTTGCGGGTGGCGACTTTTTTGCCTTCGTTCTCCCAAAAGGCCGGATCTTCTACGTTCCAGTTTTTAATATCGGACATGATGTCCTCCGGTGCTTAGATGAAAATATTCGTTCGACGTTAGAGGTTTGACGTTGGACGACAGGCCCGCACTTCGTCGAACATCAAACGTCCAACGTCAAACTCCGCACTTCACACACTCCGTTTCAGCCAGAACTTTCGGAGCGCCATAAGCAATTTCTGATGGCATTAAAGAAAATGACTGCTGCGGCAAACATGACCTGTATCAACTGGGCACTGGGGAGACTCTGTTACAAAGGGCGCTCATACCACCTAAGTGGTATCGGAAGATATTGGATAAACAATTGATTTTGTTCTTCTTTTTTCAAATAATTTGAATTGCACAAAAAGAAAAACAAAGGCGCTGTTCTTTGGGGGTATGGGTATCCGGCCACTCTCACATAACGGCACAATGAAGGCCGGCATCACAACGAGGCAATTCATGGCCACCAAACACCCTGTTCGCAAACCCCTGACCCGGCGCATTGCCCTGGCGATGGTGGGCATTGCCCTGATGGTATTACTGAACATCGTCGGCTCCAGCTGGGTTGCGGACTCCACCAGCGGCGACGCCGCCGCCATCAACGATGCCGGCTCCCTGCGTATGCACAGTTGGCGTATTGCCTCGCAGTTGCAATCGTCCTCCATGGAGCCGCAACAGCGCATGGCGCTGGCGGACGAATTTGCCCAGCGCTACGCCCGTTCGGAACTGGCCAGCGCCACCGCCCAGGGCAATCGTGAGCTGCGGGTGGCCTATGAATCTATAGCCCAGCGCTGGAATGGTGAGCTGCGCCCCCTGGTGATTGAAGGCAACGTAACTGCTTACCTGCAACAAGTGGCGCAGTTTGTGTCGGAAATCGACAGCATGGTGAAACTGCTGGAACAACACACCGAAGCCAAAATCGGTATTTTGACCACCATACAAATATTCAGCCTGGCGATTACCCTGGTGGTTGTTTTTATCACCCTGTACAGCCTCAACAAAAAAGTCGCGGTTCCACTGCGGCAAATGATGGCTACCGCGCAAAGGCTGGGGGCCAAAGACCTGTCAGCACAATTTGACTACCAACACCCGGATGAACTGGGGCTGCTGAGCCAAACCCTCAACGAAATGGCCACCGAACTGTCGCAGCTCTACAACGAACTGGGGCAACGGGTAGAGGCCAAAACCCAACAACTGCAACGCAGCAACCAGGCCCTGCAACTGCTGTTTGAATCCACTCGCGAATTGAATTGCAGCGCCCAGGATCTGCAACAGCGCCTGCCCAAAGTGGTGGAAAACCTGCAGCGGGCCGCAGGCATCAAACGGGCCATTCTCTGCCTGATCAAAGAAGGGGCCAGTAACGCCTATCAATACCTGACCTCTGACCACTCCGGCAAACCGCCATTCTGCAGCGCCCCTAACTGCCACGAATGCATTCCCAAGCAGCTGGGCAGTGGCGATTCCATTCGCCTCAACGGTACCCATTTGCACAAAGTGGCGGTGGCCACCAAGTCCGATCACTACGGACACATACTGGTGGAGCCGGCAGACGGCTGCACCCTGGACGACAATCAGCGTCAGCTGCTGGATACCATCACCGACATTATTGCCAGCAGCATCGGTATCAGCCGCCAGGCGGATCAGGCCTCCAAACTGTTGTTGATGGAAGAACGTGCGGTGATTGCCAGAGAGCTGCACGATTCTCTGGCGCAATCCCTGTCCTACCAGAAAATGCAGGTCGCCCGCACCCGCAAGCTGTATCAGCGCGGTGCGGCAGAAGTGGTAATTTTTTCGGCACTGGACGACTTGCAGCAAGGGCTCAACACCGCCTACCGGCAACTGCGCGACCTGCTTACCACCTTCCGCCTGAAACCGGAACAGGCGGAACTGGGTAACGGCATCGCCGCTGCTGTCGCGGAATTTAACGAGCGCGGCAGTACACACATAGAACTGGATTACCAGTTACAACATTGCCCGCTAACACCGAATGAAGACATTCACTTGCTCCAGATCATCCGCGAAGGGCTATCAAATGTAGTACAACACTCCCAGGCCAAAGAAGCGCAGCTGTGCCTGCAACAACTGCAAAGCGGCGATATTGAAGTGCAACTGCAAGACAACGGCATCGGCATTCCCGACAACCCGGAAAAGGAAAACCACTTTGGCATGGTGATACTGCGGGAACGGGCCAGCAAATTGGGCGCCCGACTGCAATTGCACAAAAACCAGCTTGGCGGCACCACACTGCTGCTGCGCTTCTGCCCCGACTTTGTAAAAAGCGAACTTGTTGTTAACCCCCCCTAACTGACTGCTAAAACGTACGTTGGATAGGCGACATGGGCTTTTCAAGACACGCTGTGACTTTCGCTTTAAGGTAAGCATCCCTGTACGCTCGTCAGCGGCTTCCTTGCCGCTGACGGTCTTGAAAAGTCCATGTCACCTATCTTGTGAACTCCTTAATAACAGGCACCATGAACAGGTAACACCATGAGCGACATTATTGCCGACATTCTGATTATCGACGACCACCCCACCCTGCGCCGAGGTTTGATCCAACTGCTGGAACTGGAAGACGACCTCAACACCGTGGGCGAAGCAGGCAGCGGAAAGCAGGGAGTGGAGCTGGCCCGGAAACTCGATCCGGATTTGATTCTGGTGGATTTGAACATGCCGGAGATGGACGGTTTTGAAACCATCGCCAGCCTGCGGGACGCCGGCGTCAGCTCGCGCATTATTGTCTTTTCCGTATCCGAAGACCGGGAAGATGTGGTCAAAGCCCTGAAAACCGGCGCCGATGGCTACCTGTTAAAAGACATGGAACCGGAGCAACTGGTGGAAAACATTCGCTCCGCCGCCAACGGCAAAATGGCCATCAGCCACAAACTCACCGAAGCCCTGGCCATGGCCCTGCAACAGCGCGACAACAGCGACCGCCCTGCCTACGACAGCCTTACCAAACGGGAAAAGCAAGTACTCAAACTGATCGCCGGCGGCCTCAGCAACAAAATGATCGCCCGCAAACTGGACATCACCGAAGGCACCGTAAAAGTGCACGTCAAACGCCTGTTGCACAAACTGCATATGCGCTCACGGGTGGAAGCGGCGGTGTGGTTGACGGAGCAGAAAGGCGGATAACCTGTCCTTCAGAGCCACCGGTATTGGTAAAACTGTAGGGTGGATTAGCTGAAAGCGTAATCCACCGCACGGTGGCTATACTTTATGATTTATTAAACCGACAGACTTATAGGTTGTGTCATTGATGTCCCGTAAACGCTCAAAACATGAATTGGGTATTGCCTGATGTGACCGTAGCCAGCAGGGATGCTGGCCCCGAGCCCCTATTGAATGCGACACTTGCGTTCACCAAATCAGTTAAACAACTCTTCCAGTTTTTCATCCAGCTTGTGACCACGCAAATTCCTGGCAACCACCTTGCCGGTTGCACCATCCACCAGATAATTAGCTGGCACACCGGTTACTTCATATATTTTTGTAGGCTCGCTTTCGCTGCCAAAACCGGTATCGATCCAAGGCATCTGTTCCTGCTCTGAAGCTCCGGCCCAGTCGTCTTTATCGTCGTCAATGGTGAAGGAGAATATCTCAAAACCTTTATCGCTGAATTTTTCGTAGGCTTGTTTCATATGAGGAATCTCCGCACGACAGGGCCCGCACCAGGATGCCCAGAACTCCAGCAGAACGTATTTGTTTTTACCCCGCACGTCTTGGAGGGAAATCGTTTCACCGGACAGCGTAACGGCATCGAAATCTTTGATATCTCCACCAACTTTACCAATCTTTTTATTGCGCTCGCGCTTGGCGTAATAACTTTCCTGACTGGCAATAAACTCATTCACCCATGGATCTTCAGGGGCCGCTTCGCGTATTTTGTAAGCCGCATCCAACATCCAGCGACCACCCAGCCAAACGGTTTGTATGGCCAGCTTGCGAGCGAGAATATCCGGGTGGGTCAGTGCTACTTTTTCCCGGCCTTGTTTTTCCAATTCAAACAGTTTGTTTTGCGCTGCCGCTGCTTTATCCAGACGCATACGCTTCTGTTCTTCCGACTCATTTTCTACAGTGCGATACGATGTGTACATTTCTAGCTCAGTCGCCTTGTATTCCGGTGACAGTTTCCAGGAGTTATACACCGCATCATTGTACTTGCCACCGGTCACTGCAAAGCGAGAAAATTCGTTGAGGCTCATGGTCAGATTACCCGGTTCCAAAATAAAACCCTGGCCTTTGAGGGGTCCTATTCTGCCCCCTTCGGGAGAGATAGCATCCAGAACGTAAAAATACACGCGACGCACATTATCTACCTCACCAGACAGAGTAAATTTTCCGTTTTCCAGCTTGGTTTCGGCAACAATGTTAAGGCTATTGTAGAGTGCATTATTACCGCTACCAGCACTGCTCATAGACATGGCAGACCCCATGGCTTTGGCTCCGCTACCGGATTGCGCTTTCGTTTCGGCTTTTTTGGTACTGGCTGCAGACATACTGCTAGCCGCTGACATGCTGGTTGCAGCTGCCGTGCCGGTTACTGCAGTTTTGGTCGAAGCGGCCTTTTGCTTGGGCTCATCGATCCATACCACCAGATTACCATTGATATATTGTGAAGACAGGTCGCCAGACAATGTAAATGTCTGACCTTGCGCCTGTTGCACCGACTGAACACCAGCAGCAGAAGATACCGCAATCACCTGGGAGTTATTTGCCTCATCGACATTGCAAGCACCCAAAAACACACTCAAAGATGCCATTGATACAAAAAATTTACGCATTATCACCCTCCAAAACGAGATAAAATAAGGTACCCGACAACATCATCCCTATGCCAGAGCACCATATAAAAACAACACACATCCCTGTGTACTCATTGTTAACTACTCAGAGCGATTAAAACTCTTTCTGCAAACGCAGATTGAATACTCGCCCGCGACCCAAAGCGGTGAACGCATTGGCCCTGCTAACCTGTAACTCTCCAGTATCCACATTCAATGTGGTGCTTTCACTGAATGAATCGGTCAAGTTTTCAATACCCAAGGTACCGACAACGCCGCTCATCCAGGCCGGGGTATTAAACAGGTCGCCCGTCTCAAAGTCGTAGCTCAGTGTCAGATTGACAATATCTGCGGACTTGGTATTGCGAATAAAGGCGACTTCATCACTGGAATTCAGGGTGATCTGAGCCGTATCAGTGCGTCTGTTAGCACTCAGGGCAACGGTCATGCCTCTGTTCTCCCAACTGGCTTGCAGATTGGAAGAATTCTCAGGCACCGGAAAGAATCGACTGTCGGTGCTTTCACCCACAACGTCCACATCCGGGTCGGTAATGTCCGGGCGCGAATCCTGGCTGCTAATCCGGGAGAATGACCAGTCAAATGCAAAAGAGCCAACATCGGTATTCGCCACGTAATTCAAACGGGCATCAAAACCGGAGCGTTCAACCAGCGCCGCGTTTTTAAGCCGTGTATCCAGTCCCAGGCTGACCAGATCGCCGTTCTCATCCAGCTCCACAAACAAATCACTGGGGAACAGATTATTTTGGAAATCCTCCAGGGGAATAATGGCACCATTGCTGTTTAGTGACCCGATACGGTTGATATAACGGGTTTCTGCGTGGGCAATGCTGGCTGTCAGGCCCGGCAAAAAGTCCGGGGTAAATTCCAGCGAAATGGTTCGGGAGCGACTGGTTTCGTTTTCCAGCTGCGGGTTACCACCACCCAGTATCTGATCAAAAGGCCTGAATGCCAGACCACCATCGGGTTGTTCCACGAAGATAAAGGCGAAACCTCTGCTAAAGCGAGGGTCAGTGGAACGGAATAACTGGTTCAACTGCGGTGCCAGGAAGGCAGTCTGCCAGTTGGCACGCACTCTTACCTGGTCATTCAAACCCCAAATCAAACCCGCGCCCCAGGTGCTATCGCCACCAATGGCAACCGGGCTGTTAAAGGCTTCAAACTCCGCAACCGCCACTGGGTCACTCAAATCCAGAGGCACATCGATATTGCGCACTGCATCCGGTGCATCGTAGGAGTCATAACGCCCGGAGAAAGTAATATCCAGCGACTGCACAAACGGGATGGAGTTAGCCTCTCCAACCAGTGGCGCCAAACCTTCCACAAAAGCCGCCTGTGAATCACGGCTGATACTGGCATCAAATGGATTTGCGCCCACTGAAGAAGTATCCACTACACTCACGCTAAACTCAGAAGAAGAGTTGATTTTGCGACTTTGCCATTCAAATCCGACAGCTACCGACACATCACCAGCAGGTAGTGAAAACAGGGAACCATTAATCGTGGCACCCACAGTGGTGAGTTCATTGCGGGTGCTGGCCAATTGTTCTGGCAAAATAAATCCATTCAAACTGCCAAACGGACTGATGGGATCGGGTTCCGGGCAATCGTACACATCCGTGGGGGGAGCGCCAAAAACACCCGGTTGAGTACGATTAAACACACAGTCTGCAGATGGTGAGGGTGCACCGACCGGCACAGAGACTTCTTCTGTACCACCATTACTCAGCAAGCCAGCAGCCAGGGTTGTCGTATCCAGACGCGGCGCACGCACAGAATCCAGGGTACTGCGGCTGTATGTAGCATCGGCAGACCAGGACCACTCGTCATTAAAATCACCGTTTATCTCAAAGGCAAAGTCCCATTGGTCAGAGTCTGTATCGCTAAAGTTGCGCCCACCATCTGGCAGAATAGCCACATAAGAAAAAGTCTGAGCAAATGGGTTAAATGGGTTGCCGTCATCCACCCGACTGGAAACTGTGGGCAAAGCGCCACCAGTGAGAGTGTCACGAGTGCTGTAATTCACTGAGCCAAACAAAGAAAGACCGTTGTCTAAATCCTTGTTGACACTGACACCAAAAGCGTGACTCTCACGCTCTGGCAGCAACAGAGTACCTGCATCCGCCTCACCGGTACCAGTTACCGAGTTGTCGGTGGCCATCAGGGTAACAATATCGTTAAGACTACTGTTTTCATTAAAGCCAGCTGGCAATGTAGCGACATTGATGCCAGTAAACGCGGCCTGATCCGCAGGATCAAGAGCATTAAATGCATCGACAGTGATGTTGTTGCCACTGCCATCTGAATAAAACAGCGGTACCGAACCAACCACCTGAGGGTCAAAGCCTGCTCTGGGAACGTTAAAAAGATTCAAAGAAGCTGTTTGTGGATCAATCAAGCCCAAGCGACTGTCATCAGACACCAGCCCTGTATGCTGGTTGTATTCGTAGTTAAATGCCCAGCTACCCCCCCCCCATTCGGCACCACCGCTCAGAGTAAACTTGTACTCATTAAAAGCGCCCACATCCGGCTCGATGTATTCAATACCGGCGATAATGCCCTGATAATCCTTTTTCGTGATGATATTAACCACACCACCCACCGCATCGGAACCATAAATAGCTGAGGCACCATCCAGAACAACCTCAACCCGTTCCACTTGGGATAGCGGAATACCACTAATATCTGTCACCCCACCCAGCAGGCCATTACTACCACGGCGGCGACCATCTACCAGAATCAGGGTTGAGTTACTGCCAAACCCGCGCAAGTTAACTGTGGAAGCACCGGTCAGGTTAGTGGCATTATTAAGTTGACTCCCTGCAAACTCTGTTGTGCTCTGGAAGTTCTGAGGTAAACGGCGCAAAAAACGCTCCAATGTAGTTTCACCAGATACCTTGATATAAGCCTCGTCATAACTGATAAATTGCGCTGCTATTTTTCCCGGGTCAGTAGCCAGGCGACTACCGGTAACAATCACCTCTTCATCCGCTTTAGCGGCGGTCAACTTTTTTGCTGGTTCAGAACCCTCCGCCTCTTTGATTACAACGGTATCGTCTTCGCGGAACTGGTAAATCAATCCACTATCGGAAAGCAACTGGGCCAATGCTGTGTCGCTGCGCAGTTCCCCGGAAAGCTCAGGAGCTTTAAACTGGCGCACCGCGTCGCCATTAACCACTAGCTGCAAACCACTTTGTGTAGAGAACTTGACCAGTGCCTCATTCAATGGCTGGGCTTTAATAGAAAATTCACGCACATCCGCTGCACCCGCCCAACTGGTACAGGCAACAGAGGCAAGTAATGTCGATACAGCCAACTTTTTACTGGCACAACAGATCGCATTAGATAATTTATTCTGCTTGGCTATTACCCGGAACTGCGAATTTGCTGATTTGACGCTCATGGTTTTCCCTCACTATCTGTTTTTGATTCTTACCCATACGGGTTTTCTGTAGAGTTAAGCCAGCAATCAAACTGGCCTACCCTATACATACGAACAAACAGTTAATTTTGGGAACAGAAAGAATAGTTTTTTTGCAAAACGCCATGCTATTACATTGGCAGAAAAGAAATATTATTGCCTGGAAGTCAGGTAAACACCATCTGGATTGTTGACAACCCGGACAGGGAACACTTCCGGCAACAGGGAGATCATCGAATCCATATTATCTTTATGAACAGAGCCTGTATAACGCAGCTGTTTGAGTTCGTCAGCAATCACCACCGGCGTTTCCCGATAGCGGTTGAGGCGCTCAAATACTTCCTGAAATGGTTGATCAACAAATACCAACTGACCTTTCTGCCAGGCAATCATGGAGCTGGCATCCACTTTGTGAACATCACCGACCGTTCCATCCGCAGTCACTGTCACAGACTCATTGGCAACCAAACGCGGGAAATTGGTACCGTCATAAGCAGCGTCATTCGTGTCGCGCAATCGGGCTTGCACAACACCTTCCACAACCGTAAGAGTAGAATGATTACTGGTCAGTTCTACATTAAATACCGTACCCAACGCCATGTACTGACCAGCCCCCGCCGAGACGATAAAAGGCTTGTCCGGATCTTTTGCCACATCGAAACTGGCTTCACCTTTAACCAGGAAAACCTTGCGCTCGGTATCGCTATAGGCCAGCTGAATCCTGGAATCAGCACCCAGTTCAATAACCGTACCATCCGGCATTTTATGGCTGGCGTGCTCGGCAGTAGCGGTTTTTAGCCCGGTAATGGAACCCAGAGCTGTAATGGGGACAGATTCAGTTTTGGGGAACAAAAGAACAACCGCCATTACCAGAGCGGCGGCGGCAGCCATTGATTGCCACAACCAACGGGGCTTTCGGGCAGGAAGGGCAATAACATTTGTTTCCTCCTGAACGCCAGCCCCCTCAGGCAACTGGTCTGCCAGTGACCACAGCTTCAGCATCTTTTCGTAGCAATCCCTGTGGTGTGGGCTGGCATCAATCCAGCTGCGCCACTGGGCAAGAGTCTCATCCGATAAACTGCCATCATTCATGGTAAGCAACCAGTCGGCGGCTTCGCCTTCAATGCGCTCCAGTTCTTCCGGTAGCAAGTTGTTTTCCATGAATAACCTTCAAAGATTCTTTCCCAACCAATATTGGGCGGTATTATACAAAAAACACAAAGCAGCAGAATTTCTGCCCCTACATATAACTTACGAACAAGACATCAATTTTGGGAACACGGCACGGAAAATTGCTGAAAATATAAAGATAAGCTAATCTTCAGCACAGCAAAGCGCGTAACTTTATACGAACAGCCATGACCTTACGACAATCTGGTGCCAACAAAGAAGACTTGGCAACCATGCTATCTCGCCAAGGAATTGAGGAAAAAGGCGATCATACTGCGTATTACACTCGCCTCTACACTCAACACCGAGTGTGGATGTTGCGGCATGTCATGAAGTTTGGCGTATCTGAAGAGGATGCCGAAGAAGTGGTACAAGAGGCTTTCGTTCGTCTGTTGCGCCTGGATGAGCCCGACACTCACAGTTATTTACGCTCCTACCTGCAACGCATTGCCAGCAACATAGCCATTGACCGCTATCGGCGCAGCCAGCGCTCACCAGAGGTTGTAGCAAACCCGGAAGATGACAGTCATCAAGGTATCCACCAGCTATCACCGGAACGGATACAACAATCCCGGCAAACCCTTAACGAATTGCAAAAATGCCTGGCACAACTGTCGCCAAAATGCCGTGTCGCTTTCACGCAATATAAAATCCAGGGCAAAAGCTACAGCGAAATTGCCCAGTCCATGGGTGTTTCGGAAAGCATGGTGCGCAAATATGTGCTACAGGCACTGCGTTTTAGCTACGCTGAGTTACAACATCTACTGTAACTTTTGTCAAAATATAAGGTTTATGATTGTCGTAAGGCGGATTATCTGCAAACCCTGTATGGATAACCATCAGTATCAAACGGTGGATTACACCTTCGGCTAATCCACCCTACAGAAACTGACCATGCTCTGCATCTTCAGGCGAATACCCGCCCAGCCGCAGCACGTCATCTCTCACAACTATAACTCCACGGATACCCTATAAAACAATTAAATTTTTTCACCACAAGCTATATCGTTGGATTGAACTACCTAGATAAACAATTGTTCGGTTTCGTAAAGTTCCATTCTCTGAGCCGTTATTTAGCTATCGATATTGATTATTCCAATCAAATGTAAAATCATAAAAATACGTTCAACCTGCACGAGGGGATTATGAATTTCAGCATTACCAAGCCCTATACATGGCCGTTTAAACCTGCATTACTGGTATCTTCACTGATGCTTTTACTGACTGCCTGTGGCGGTGGGGGCGGCAGTGGCAATACCCAGCCAGCGGCTACACCAACTCCCACCCCTACACCTACTCCAACTCCAACACCAACACCTGGAGAACCCGGCCCACCAATTACCAGCGGCCAGCAGTTTATAGATGCCACTGCTTCTAGTGGCATTGCCTACGAACACGGCTACCAGAGCCCCAGTGTTAATGATTTTCTCAGGGCCGTAGAGGATTTTGGCGGTGGCGTAGCCGCCGGAGACTACGATAGCGACGGAGATATCGATCTGTTTATTGTGCGCGGTGATATTGGCCCCAATCTGCTCTATCGCAACGATGGCAATGGGGCATTTACCGATATTGCAGCAGAAGCTGGCCTCGCTTTTACCAAATCGAACACCGAAAACTATCGACACAGCGGCCCTACCTTTGCCGATATAGATGGCGACAGGGATCTGGACTTGTTTATTGGCGGTATTATTGGTGACCCGTCTCTGGTATTTGCCAATAACGGTGATAGTACCTTTACCAATGTTACCGCCACCTCCGGTCTGGACGCCCTGACAGATACTCACAATATCTCCGCCGCTTTTGGCGATTACGATCTGGATGGCGATCTTGATATGTTTGTTACACACTGGGGAACACAACGGGATCCCGCCGACCCGGGAGATACCGGCAACCTGTGGCGCAACGATTCTGACCAGACTGGCATTCGCTTTACCAGCGTCAGCCTTGAGTCTGGTATATCACCGTCCATTATTGTGGAAACCACCCAGCCAGGAGGGGAAGATGACCGGGAATATACCTTTGCTCCCACCTTTGTACGCCTCGACGGAGACTTGTACCCGGATATTGTGGTTTCTGGTGACTTCAATACCAGCCAGGTATTTATCAACCTGCAAAATGGCCAATACCTTCGCACCACTAATCCCAATGTAATTACCGATAACAACGCCATGGGCTCCACTGTTGGTGATTTTGACAACGATGGGGATATGGACTGGTTTGTGTCGGCTATTTACGCTCCCAATCAACGAGACGACTGGCTAGGCAACCGCCTGTATCGCAACGACGGCAATGGCACTTTTGAAGATGCTACCGATGAAGCTGGTGTACGCGAGGGAGAATGGGGTTGGGGCTCCTGTTTTATGGATTTCGACAACGATGGCGACCTGGACCTTTATCAGACAAACGGCTGGACACAACAGAGCGACTTTATAGCAGATATCACCCGCGCCTTTGTTAACAATGGCCAAGGAGTGTTTACTGAAGCCGCCTCTGGTCTGGGGCTGGATGACACTCAAGATGCTCGAGGGGTAGTCTGTGCCGATTTTGATAACGATGGCGATCTGGATATCATCCAAGTGCACCGGGGGCAGGATCAAAACAGTGCCACTTCCTACTACCGCAACGATCTGAACAAGAACAACCACCTGTTTGTTCAACTCAACGGCCTGGCACCCAATACCGAAGCCGCTGGCGCACGTATCCAGATCACCATTAACGGTATTACCCAAACACGGGAAGTGATGATCGGCAATAACTTCACCTCACAAAACCCCACAGGGCAACTGTTTGGTTTGGGTGAAGCCACTCAAGTGGATGAACTATATATTCAATGGCCGGATGGTATGGAAACAAGGATGCAAAATGTGGCTGCGGGGCAGCGTATGTTTATTGATCATCCGAATTTGTAAGGCAGCATCAGATAAAAGTTTTATCAAGTTTTGATGAACCCCGGACAAACACGCTGTTGTCCGGGGTCTGAGATAACCGCCCAAGTCGTCATCGCGATGATGAGTTTTTAAGTTTCGTGGCTCTCGATTTAACCACGGGCTTCGTAGAAGTAAAGCTATGCTGTCAACGTAAAGTAGAAATATCCACTTTAGCCTGTCACCGACACCAAAGCACGATAACTCCCCTTCAATCCCGTCACCAAACTGACACAAATCTGATACATGCCTGTCATTGCGGCCCGCTAGTTTGATGAAAAACTGGCTACAGGCTCGCTTATGCTCGACGTGGACAACCTTGTTCAGCAGCACTGCCCCAAGGCGGTGGAAAACAAACCCCTGATCGCCCGGCCTCTTACCCGGGTGTTGCGTTTGCTGTTTCACGAAAAAGATTTCACGCAGTTTGAGCGCAACTACGCGCACCTGGAAGGTTTCGATTTTGTGGAGCAGTGCCTGGCCCATTTCGGTTTCAGCTACCGGGTGCGGGACAACGAACGGGAATCGGTTCCCAGCACCGGGCGCGTTGTGATTATTGCCAACCACCCCATCGGTTCTCTGGACGGCCTCGCCCTGCTGAAAATGGTGCGCGAAGTGCGCCCGGATGTAAAAGTGGTGGCCAATGAATTGTTGGCCAGTATCACGCCACTGCAATCCCTGTTGCTGGCCAATCCCACCAGCAGAGAGCAGATGACAGACGTTCGTCAGCAGCTGGAAAACGAAGGCGCGCTTATTGTATTCCCCGCCGACGATGTCTCCCGCCCCGGCCTGAAAGGGGTGCGCGACAAAAAGTGGAACTCCACTTTTTTGCGTCTGGCCAGCAGCACCAAAGCGCCGGTGCTGCCAGTGTATGTGGACGGTCGCAACTCCGCGTTTTTTTACGCCCTGAGTTTTATGGCGCGGCCAGTGTCAACCCTGTGGCGGGTGCGGGAAATGTTTCGCCACGCCAGTAACTGCATCGACATGCGCATTGGCGCACCCATCAGCTACGACAGTTATCAGCAGGTAGCGGTGCCCATGCGCGGTAAAGTGCGCCTGTTCAAGCATCACCTGTACCGCATTGGCAAAGGTAAACGGGGCGTATTCAGCACCGAGGTGGCGGTTTCCCACCCGGAAAACCGCGCCTTGCTGAAAGAAGAAATAGAACAGTGCAAACGGCTGGGCGAAACCGGTGACAACAAACAGATTTACCTGTACCACTACCAGGCCAACTCCAGCATCATGCGCGAAGTGGGCCGCCTGCGGGAAATTGCTTTTCGTGCGGTGGGCGAAGGTTCCGGCAGCCGCCGCGACAATGACCTGTACGACCAGCACTACCTGCACTTGCTGTTGTGGGACCCGGTCGAGCTGGAAATCGCCGGCGCTTACCGCTTTTGCGATGCCCGCAAAGCCCTGGAAAACATGGGTAGTGGCAGCCTTTACTCCGCCACCCTGTTCAACTACCGCAGCGCCATGAAACCCTACTTTGAGCGTGGCCTGGAACTGGGGCGCAGTTTTGTGCAGCCCAAATACTGGGGCAAGCGCAGCCTGGAATACCTGTGGTACGGCATCGGCGCATTTTTGCGGGAACACCCCGAGTACCGCTACCTGTTCGGCCCGGTAACTTTAAGTGACACCTACTCCCAGCACGCCAAAGACATGATCGTGCACTTTTACAGCAGTCACTTTCCGGCCCTGCAAAATCTGCTGGACTGCACTCTGCCCTACACCATTGCCAGCGATCGCAAAGCACAGTTGCAACAACAGTTCCCCGGTGTGGATTACCGGGAGGAATTTACTGCGCTAAAAAGTCAGCTCAGCCACATGAATTACAGCGTGCCTACCCTCTACAAGCAGTACACCGAAATTTGCGAACCCAACGGCGTGCAATTTGCCGGTTTTAATATCGATCCGGATTTCAAAAACGCCATCGACGGTTTGATTATGGTGGACTTGGCAAAACTGAAACCCAACCGCCGGGAACGTTATCTGGGAATTTCTTCCTGACGCAAACAAATACCTTTCACCTGAATACCCCCTCGCGACAGTGAGTTTGCCCCCGGAAACAGGGGGCTTTTTTTTGCACGACTATTGGCGCTCTTTAAGCAAGCAACCTCAATCCGTGAATGGTACTTACTGAATTTTCCATTAAGATAAGCACCATTCGAATCAGACCTCAATAATGCGGTGGCGGCGGCTCATTAGCATCACCGCCGTCTGCTGCACTCATATCCGCAGCGTTAAAACGCTCAATCAAGGTTTCACAGGCCAATTGCAATTGATCCAACTGATCCTGTTGTTTACACACCACCTGATTCAATGCCTGAATAGTGTCTTCCTGATAGGCCAGCCTGGTTTCCAGTTCGATAATGCGGTCGTCGTCGGTACTCATAGGGGCAATTGTCCTCTGTCAATCAGGCGTAATAATACCTTATCCAACAGCCCCATTTGCCACAGGGAGCGAGTATCATTGCTGGGTAAACAATCATCCTCCAAGAGAGCCGCCCATGAGCGCCAGCCCCACATTCAACGTAGAAAACCCCACCGTGTGCATTATCGGCGGAGGCAATGCCGCCCACGTGTTAGCGGCTTTGCTGCCATCCCGGGGCATTGCCACCCGAGTGCTGACCACCTATGGCGATGAAGCACAGCTCATGGCCAGCGGTGTAGCCGAACAGGGGCACATTAGCGCCGAATTCGCCGCCCACAATCCGGTGGCAGGCACGGTTACCGGAACACCGGAAATCATTTCCAGCGATCCGGCAGACGTTATTCCCGGCAGCGATGTACTGCTGCTGCCCCTGCCCTCGTTCGCTTACGGCACCGTGCTGCAAACCATCAAGCCCCACCTGCGCCCCGGCATGGCAATTGGCGTGACACCGGGCCAGGGCGGGTTTGATTGGGTAGCCAGAGAAGTGCTGGGAGATTTGATGGACCAACTGGCGCTGTTTGCCATTTTGCCCATGCCTTTTAACTGCCGTATTACCGACTACGGCAAACGGGTAGAAGTGCAGGAATTCAAGCACAACTACCGGGTGGGCGTGCTGCCCACCAGCGCCACCGATGCCATTATCGCCCTGAACAAAAAACTGTTCGGCCACACTGAAAGCTGCGGCCACTTTCTCAGCGCCACCCTGTACCCGGTAAACGCCATACTGCACCCTTCCCGGCTTTATACACTTTGCAAAGACTGGCAACCGGGCGAAGCACTGGCGGAAAACCCGCTGTTTTACGAAGACATGAGCGCAGCTGCCGGCGAGATGATGAACACCCTGAACGCCGAGCTGCTAGCCATCGCCGATGGGTTAAAAGCCGCAGGTATGAACGATATTCAGGTGCCGCATATTTACGACTTCCTCACCCGCTACGTGTACGAAGACAACGCCCCCGACCTGACCACCTTCTTCCGCACCAACTCCGCCTATAAGGGCTTCCGCTGTCCCTTTAAAGAAGTACCCGGCGGCTGGCAGCCGGACTTTGACAACCGCTACTTTACCGAAGACATTCCTCTGGGGCTGTGTGTGTACAAAGGCGTGGCGGATATCGTTGACGTTGCCACCCCCACCATGGATAAAGTCATTACCTGGGCGCAGCAGCATATGGACAAGGAATATGTGGTTGATGGCAAATTACGCGGAAAAGATGTGCGCGAAACTCATGCACCCCAGCGGTTTGGGATTACAGAACCGGGCCAGTTATAAAGTGATATGGAAGAATGGATGGAGATTGCCGAGGGGTATCTCCTGTCATCCTGAGCGTCTTCTTCGTCATCCTGAGCGTCTTCTTTGTCATCCTGAGCGCAGCGAAGGATCTCTTGGCTTCGCCCAGCCGGAGATTCTTCGCTGCGCTCAGAATGACGGGTACTTTTTGACAACCCCTTAACGTTAAGAGCAGAGGTAGGTAGCGCTTTTCTGGACCGTATGCGACAGGGATGTCGCATACGAGCGTACAAGGAAGTATTTACCGTGTGTCCAGTAAAGCGCTACCTGCCTCTGATCGCCACCCAGAGGACCGAAGTAGTCCATATACACAATGACGATTAGTGAACCACCACCCGCTGCCCATCCCGCAACCGTTCGCCACCACGTACAACTACCCGGTCACCGGCAGTAATATCTCCACTAACCGCAATAAAATCTCCGGCACCTTCCCCGGTGACAACCGCTATTTGCCGGGCGATATTGTCGGCACCCACCCGGTAAACATAGGTTTGCCGCTCGCGCAGAATCAGCGCGTCGCGGGGCACGGTAAGTCGTTCGCTGCTGACGCCATTGGCCAGCTCCACCTTGACTGCTTCGCCAATCACCCATGGCCCTGCAGTCAGGTTCACCCGCACCTGCAAAGTGCGCGAACGCTGATCCCCCACCGGCACAATACGGCGAATACTGGTTGAGACGACCTCGGAATCGTTTTTCACCCGCACCGGAGACTGGTCCTGAACATGACGATAAACACTCACCGGGGCCTGGGCACTGACTTCAATCTGGTCCAGATTCACCAGGCGCACCACTTCATCGCCAGTGTTGATGTACTCGCCCCGGCGCTGTGAACGCGCCACCACAATGCCCGCAAAGGGCGCGGTGATGCGGGTGCGTTCAATATCGTAACGAGTGCGGTCGCGGCGGATTTTTGCGGCGATTACCTGTTGCTGCAACACGGCCTTTTCGGTTTGCAACCGATCCAGCTCCGCTTCGGCGGTGTTGTTGGTGCGAGCCAGTTTATTCACCCGCTCCACCTGGCGGCTGAGAAAGGCCAGATTGGTTTGCAGGCTTTTGATATTGGCCTGGTCGTCGCGCAACTGTAACTGCAACACATGATCGCCAATCCGGGCCAGCACATCTCCTTTGTCCACCCGGGCGCCCACCTCCGCCACCTGCACCAGCTTGCCCGACACCTCGGCGGCAATGCGCGCATCGTTGCGACCAATCACCGTACCCGGCACCCAGATTTTTGGCGCTACAGTTTGCAATTGCGCGGGCCGGGTTTCCACCGTGGCGACATCGGCCTCCTGAGCAATGGATGCCAACACAGTCAACATCAATGCGGCGCACAGTGGCCACCGAAAAATATCAGGGTTTCTCATTAAAGATCTCTTTGAATTCAGGCTACGGATTCCAGCCGGGGTCGTTCGGTGTCGGTTTTGTCTCTTGCATCTGGCTGGCCGGGTCGAGCCTTGCCCATGCGCAGGAAGCAGGGCAGCAGAACCAGGGTAAACAGGGTACTGACACACATGCCACCAACGATCACCGCCGCCAGACCACGGTAAATCACACTGCCCTCCCCGGGCACCAGCAACAGCGGCAACATGCCAAAAATACTGGTCAGGGTACTCATAAAGATGGGCCGCAGGCGCAGGCGCAATGCCTGCTCCACCGCCTGATGACGGCCCAGCCCCTCGCCTTCGGCTGTGCGGGTTTGGTGTACCAGCAAAATGGCGTTATTGACCACCAGCCCCAGCAGAATCACAAAGCCGATCATGGTCAGCAGATCCATGGGCTGATGCGTCACCAGGTTCAGTACCCGGATGGCAACAATGCCGCCCACCATGGCCAGAGGCATGGACAGCACCACCAGCAGGCTGTCTTTGGTAGAGCGGAACAGCGCGCTCATCAGCAGGAACAATACCACCAGAGCCACCAGGAAATTTTCCGTCATGGTCACCAGTGCCTTGTTCAGATTATCGGCACTGCCGCCGTACAACAAACTGCCATCGGCGGGCATGGCGGCTTTGATTTTCGGCTCCACCTGCTGCCGCAAAATGCGCACGGCTTTTTCCAGCGACATATCTTCCGGTGGTCGCACGCTCAAGGTCATGGTGCGCTTGCGGTCGATGCGGCGAATCTGGTCCGGCCCCACGGTGCGCTCCAGGCTGACGAAGCGACTCAGGGGCACTACCGACCCCGCCGGTGTTGCCAGGGGTACGGAGGTCAGCTCTTCCGGCGCCTGCCACTTTTTGGCGCGCAGAATAATATCCATGCGTTTGCTGCCATCAAAATACTCGCCCACATAAGTGCCACTGCCCAGCGCCCGCACAATGGCTCCCATATCGGCCCTGGCCATGCCCTGCTCCTGCAGGGCGCGGTCGTCCGGAATCATGCGCAACTCCGGCTCCGACTGTTGCAGGCCAGGCTGTGGCCTGACCTGGGCATCGGGCATGGCGTCTTTAATCCAGTCCATCGCTTTGCCGGCCAGCTCCGCCAGCGCCCGGCTATCGCTGGATTGCAAATGCAGGGGAATGGAACGGCTGCCGCCAAAGCCACCGAACAAGTTGCCCTGGGCGCTGTAGGCCTTGAGGTCCGGCAGCCCGGCGGTGAATTCCTCATTGACTACCCGTTCCAGCTCCTTGACCCGGGATTGGTCCACCGCCCGCGCGCCCATCATGCCACCGCCGGACCACACCAGAATAAAGTAATTTTTCAGGGCCGGTTGCTTGTCGCCAGACATGTAGGGCGCCACCCGCTTTTCAATGACCTGGACAATATCTTTGTCAATGGTTTCGATATTGGTGGCCGGGGGCATCTGGAACTGGGTATCCACCGCATCGCGTTTTACCGGCGGCAGATAATCCAGCTCCGGCAACAGGAACCAGCTAGCCACCAGTGGCACCAGAATCAGTCCGGCCACCAATTGATAGCGCCGCCGCGCGGTACTGGTGAGGTGCATCACCCACTGGGTGATGCTGTCCCAAAGCCCGGTGTGGGTGTCCTCCAAAGAGGCATTGGCCAGCCATTTGCGCGCCGCCAGCGGCACAATGGTCATGGCCACCAGCAGCGAGATAGACACGGCAATGGCGATGGTCATGGCCAGGTCGCTGAACAGCTGCCCCTCCACATTTTTGAGGAACACCACCGGCACAAAAATCGCCACGGTGGTGATGGTGGATGCCACCAGCGCGCCCCACACCTGAGACGCCCCCTTGAGCGCAGCGTCAAAGCCACTCAGCCCTTTCTCCCGCAGCCGCACCACGTTTTCCAGCACCACAATGGCCGCATCCAGCACCATGCCAACGGCAAAGGCCAGCCCCGCCAGGGAGATCACATTCAGGGTGCGGCCGGTGAGTTTAAGGACAATAAAAGTGCTCAGCAGTGATACCGGAATGGCCAGGGCAACGATCAGGGTGGCGCGCAGTCGGCGCAGAAACCACCACAGAATCCCCACCGCCAGCAATACACCGATCAGCAGGTTTCCGGTCACCAGGCCAATGGCGCGATAAATAAACACCGAGGCGTCGAAGGATTGTTGCAGTGCCACCTGGTGTTCTTTCAGCGGCCCGGCTTGCAATTCGTCGATCACCACTTTCACCCGGTTCAGGGTTTCCAGGTCGTTGGCGCCGCTTTCCCGGTCGATGCGAATACCCAGCGCCGCGTTGCCATTCTGACGGGCCAGACTGGTGCGCTCGCGCCGGTCTACCTTGATGTCCGCCACATCCCCCAGGGTGATGGGTCGCCCATCGCGCCATTCCAGCACCAGCGCCCCCAGTTGCTCCGGGGTATAGCGCCCGGCAAAGCGCAGGGTGTACTGACGCCGGCCAACATCGATAAAGCCACCGGAAACGTCATCCGCCCGCCCCAGAGCGTTGCTGATGGCGGGAATCTGTATGCCGAGCTGGGCGGCGCGGTAGGGGTCGAACAGTATCTGCAACTCCTGTTCGCGGTTGGTTCCGGCACCCTCCGGGCGAGCCCGGGCCACACCGGGTATGGCTTCCAGCGCCGGGCTGATGACGTCTTCCACCAGGGCGTGATAACTGTCTACCGGGCGGTCGTTGCCCGGCAGCACCTGCAAAAAGTACCAGATCAGTGCCGAGCCGCCACTGCCAGAACCGCTCAGCCTGACCGTGGGTTGCGAGGCGTCCCTGGGCAGAGGATCCAGCCGGTTCATGCGGCCGATCACATCCACCAGGGTTTTCTGCATATCGGTTTCCAGGCCAAAGCTCAGGCTGATATCCGCAGACCCGGCACTGGCGGAGGCGGACATTTCTTCCACCCCTGGCAACCCCTGCAGCACCGCTTCGATGGGCTCGACAATTTCCGCTTCCACCTCTTTGGGGGAAGCGGCCCGCCAGCTGGCTTCTATGCTGATTTGCGGCCGTTCAATATCCGGGAACAGTTGTATGGGCAATTTGCTCAGGCTGTACAACCCCAGCAGCACAATAATGGCCACCGCCACCGCGGTTGCCGCTGGCTGTCGCAAGGCACCAGAGGTCATCATGTGGCGGTGTTCCCGGCACCCCCCGTGCACTGATCTGCAAAGGCATCGCGGGTCATGTTTTCCAGACCTTGATCGGTCAGCACCACATTGTCTTCAACGCGAATGCCACCGTAGGGGCTCAGTTGCTCAACCAGCTTCCAATTGACCAGATCGGCCTGCGGCCCTTCCCGCAGGGGCCTCAACAAAGGCTCGATAAAATACAGGCCCGGCTCCACGGTCACTACCTGGTTGTACTCCAGGGTTCGGGTGGAACGCAGGTAAGGGTGAGCTTCCGGCGGTTCAATAATATCGCCCTGGGGGTTGGCCAGCATGCCGCCGCGATCGTGCACGTAGGCGCCCAGCAGGTGCCCCAGGCCGTGGGGAAAAAAGGCGCGCACCAGGCCCTGCTCCATCATCTGTTCTGTGGAGGCGTTGACAAGATTCGCCTGACGCAAAACATCGGCCATTTTCTCCATGGCCCCGATATGAAACTCGGTGTAGGGCACGCCGGGGGCCAGCTCTGCGACAATTTGCTGCTGCATGCGGTCAACCGCTTCCAGCAGGTCGGCAAAGTCGCCGGGGCCGTTGGCATAGGTGCGGGTGATATCCGAGGCATAGCCTTTGCAGGCCGCCCCCGCATCAATCAGCAGTGACAGGTTTTCAGTTGGTGCCACCGTGTCCAGAATTTGATGGTGCAACACCGCAGCGTGCCGGTTGAGGCCAATAATATTGTCGTAGGGCAGCTCGCATTCGCGAAAACCAATGGCCCGCAAATACCCCATGTGTATGTCGTATTCCGATGCGCCGGCGCGAAACAGCTGCTCGGCCCGCAGGTGGCCTTTGACCGCAAGTCGGTTGGCCTGGCGAATGCAGTGGGTTTCCCAGGGGCTTTTTTCCGCTCGATAATAATCCAGGTAGTTGAGCAGCTGCTCGGGGTTTACTGCCACATTATCCGGCCACTGCGGGGTCGCCGCGCTGTCGATGACCAGTGTTGTGCCCTCTCCGGCAATCTGCTGAGCCACTTTTTGGGGTTCTGTGTAACCCACCACATCCAGCAAGCGGTGCAGCTCCTCGCTGACAGGCTCAGGATCGCTGTGCCAGTAGTCTTCCAGGTCGGCAAAATAGAGCGTTGCCTGTGGTGTGTCTCTGTCGACCACCAGATAACAACCCTGTCGGTTCAGGGGCACGTGCTCCAGAAAATACGGATTGGCCCTGAAGGGGTAGCCGAGATCGTCCTGAAAACGCAACAGCACCTGCCCTGAGGCGATAATAATCCGCTGGGCCTGGCAGGTTTGCAGGGCCTGCCTGAGCCGTTGCAGTTTGCCCTGCAGGTGCTCGCCATAACTACCCGCACAATCAATTTGACAATTCATGTTCACGCTCTCAACAAGTATCGGTTTCGTGGCCGCAGTCATGGTTACCAGTCCCTGGCTCTGTAGTCGTCGCCGTCCAGTACGCCATCGCCGTTGATATCGCCGTGGGTGCCGTCCTGACTCAACAGGTGTTGGATTTCATGTTCGGGGGCATTGAATGCTTTCATGGCTTTCAACTGGAAGGCGTTGCACTGGCGTTCGGCTTCAAACCCGGCCCATTGGTCCTGTTCCACCTCGCCATCTTTGGATTTGGCCAGCGCCTCGAAATACAGGTAGGAGTGGTAACTGTCGTGAACAATAGTAGAGGCGTACCAGGTGCGCGATGCATTGGCGGTAGCCGCCCCCACGTAAAAAGTCGGCGGTGTTTCATAGGCCGCCATGCCGCTTCGCTGCGACTGCTTGATGCGCTTTACGTAACGGGCGATAAAGTTCGTCAACTCAGGGTCGGTGGTGTGCAGCAGCTCCAGGGCGGCGCGGGTTTTTTGAGTAAAATCCTCATCCCCTTCGATAACAAGTTCAGACCGGTAATCAATGTTTGCAGGGGCACTTTGTTCAACAGTAGCCACCTCTTTGTTTGCCGCACAAGCAGGCAGCAATGCAACAATGAGAGCTGCGACAAAAGCGTTAGTGATTTTCATGGGACTGTCCGCTGTGGTAGAGAATAAATGCCTCCAGCGTGTGGCTGCAGACAGGGCAAAATCTGGGTGCTTCGGCACGGAACATAATGCAGTCGGCGGCGGGCCTGAACAGGGTATCGGTGTACCCGGCCCCGGCAAACGCGCCTACTTTGTCGGCCATTTCATGGCTGGCAAAAAAGTGGTTCAGCGCTTCCCGGTCGTGGGTGATGCTTTCGTACTTTTTTTGGTCCCAGGGGGTTGGCACCGGAATACCTTCTGACAGGAAGTGCTGCCACTTGATAGTTGCTGCATCCGCATTGGCGGTGATATTGGGCTCCGGCGGTTCGGTGCCTTCCGGGTAGTAATCATTGTAAGGCACCCCTGACACGTAGTATTCGTCCGCAAGCCCGGCAAACAGGTGGGCAAATTCGTGCACAAAAAGAGCGTGGCCATTGGGGTGATCCGAGGTGGCAAAACCCATGTTGTTGTAGCCGCCGGAACCGGCCCAGACATCGGAATTAACCAGTACCACCGCATAGTCGTAGGGCACCGCCCCCGCCATGTCACGGATACTGCGGTTGTCTTCCGAGCCCAGCAATCGCGGCAACCCCAGCATATCCAGGGAGGCACCCAGCACCGTATCGCGGAAGTCCCCTTCGCTGGGGTCGTCCAGGCCACTGTCCGCAGAGGCCTTGAAAATACCGGTAACATTAAAGGCATCCCGGTAACGGGAGTACGGTTCTTCGGTAAAGAAATCCGCCACCATACGAGCAAGGTCAGTGCGGAATTTGTCCTGTTCTTCTGCGCGATAACCCTCTGCCAGAATCACCAGGTCAACCCGTTTGGCCCTGTCGCCAATATCACCCACCGGAACAATCACCGATGGCTCCACCTGGCGCTGTTTAACGGCTTGCAGGCGCTGTGCTGAAAAATCCCCGGTAAATATCCGGTGGTTTTCCCGGTGTGCGTCGACAAAGTCGATTTCAACGGTCACCGCCTGCTTGGGGAACGGCATCAGTAGTGTCTGGTGATAGCTCTTGAGCGCATTGTTTTCCGCAGTCAATGAAATTTTGTACTCACGCAGGTCGGCAAAAAAGCTCTTGCCGTAAATGGCCCGCCCCGTGGCTTTGTCGCGCATGGTCAGGCGGTAGGAGGCATGTGTAAAAGGGTCCACCAGGTTTTCTTTCAGCCCGGCCCAGCCCGGCTGCCAATACAGGCTGTCTTCAGCCACGGATTCCGTATCGCGGTCACCGGTGTGGAGATAGTCAAAGCGCAGGGTTTTGTCATCGACAAAATAGTGCTCAAAGCCCTGTTCAGTATCAGCCGCCTTTTTTTGGTTTTGCACAGACCGTTCACAACCGGCAAGCCAGAGAGCAGACAGCACAATGGCCAGGCCACAGGTAAAACGGCGATGCAATCGGGCCGCACCCGAAACAGAGCTCGTTGGAGTTTTCATTGACACGACCCTTGGCAGGTTTTTTGAAGGCTAACGATGCGTCAATGCATTAAATCAACTTTATTTGATTTAATCAAATTTTTTGATGTGTAGAATATTTGACGCCTACCTCGTCAATGCGAGCCCCGCAGGGGTGCGGCAATCTCGATCAGAATGGCAGAGGTATCTGGCAATGCGGGGGTTATTGGATGGAGATCGCCGCGCTGCGCTCGCGATGACAGGACTTCTCCGTCATTGCGAGGAGCGAAGCGACGCGGCAATCTCGATCAGAGTGGCAGAGGTATCTGGCAATGCGGGGGTTATTGGATGGAGATCGCCGCGCTGCGCTCGCGATGACGGAGCTTCTCGCAATGACAGGAGTTGGCAGACGATCTCGCAATACCACTATTTACTAATATTCTATTTACTAGTATCAAAAATTTTGATAGAAATAAATTTATTGATAGCGTGAGACGAATGCAAGACCAGCAGGGTCACATAAAGCTGGGGGTACCCACATACAACAAGCGGGCTTTGCGCTTGCTTTTGTTGATGGCGGTATGGGGAATACGGGATTTGAAGTGCATGGAATCTCCGGCTTTGAGCAAGGTTTTGGTCTCCCCTACCTCGCAGTACAACTCGCCGCTGATCAGGTAGAGGAAGTCTTCGCCTTCGCGCTGGTCAACGGGAAATTCGTGGCCCGGTGGAATTTCCATCAGGATGGCATCCAGTTGCTGGTCGCGCATACCGGCACCCAGCTGGGTGTAACTGACCGGAGAATCCATATCGATGGCTACCGGCTGTTTCGCCCGATGTACGATTTGCTGGTCGTGGGGCACTTCAACAAAGTAGGTAAAGGGAACATCCAGGGCTTTTGCCAGCCCCAGCAGAGAAACCATGGAAGGCGTAGTCAAGCCGCGCTCAGCTTGAGACAAAAAAGGCGCAGACAGACCGGAGGCCTCTGCCAGCGCCTGCAGGGTCAGGCCGAGTTCTTTGCGGCGGCTTTTGATCTGCGCACCAATGGCAACCCCCGGATTTAAATGGGGTGTTTTTTTACCGAACTTGGCGTTTTTTTTATTGAAATCAGTTTTCACCACTGAGCTTCCGTGTTGTTGTGAAGGTTTAAATTGAAAGCACTTCTTCAAAGGCTTTCTGCATAAAAGCCTCAGCCAAATCGGTGGCAGCGAGGCTTAAAAACATCGTCATCGCGAGCGAAGCGTGGCGATCCAGAGGCTTTCTGTCAATCGGTGGCTTAAAAGACACTGGATTGCCACGCTTCGCTCGCAATGACAATCGGGTGGCTATCCCGAACGCTACTGTTATTAAGTATCAAAACAATTATGACTAAACTTAAAATTTTTGTAAATTTAATTGTTTATCCACACTTCCAAGACTTTCTGGCAAACAGGGTCTTGTCACCATCACCCAGGAGCCTTGTTCAGTGAATACCCCATACTCCACCCCCGCTGGTCACCCTCGCGGGCTGTACCTGCTGTTCGCCACAGAAATGTGGGAACGTTTCAGTTTTTACGGCATGCGCGCGGTGCTCGTGTTGACGTTGATCGCCAGCACCGAGAGCAACAATCCGGGCTTTGGCTGGACCTCTGCCGAAGCCCTGAAGCTCTACGGCTGGTACACCGGGTTTGTGTACTTCACCCCTATTATCGGCGCCTGGGTATCCGATCACTTCTGGGGCCAGCGCCGCTCGGTGATTGTCGGTGGTGTGGCCATGGCCTCCGGGCAGTTTGTGCTGGCGGCTTCCATACCCGGCAATGTTACCCTGTTCTACACCGGGCTGGTGTTGCTGATTATTGGCAACGGCTTTTTCAAGCCCAATATTTCCACCATGGTGGGCGAGCTGTACAGCGCCGATGATCCGCGCCGGGACAGTGCCTTCACCCTGTTTTACATGGGCATCAACCTGGGTGCTTTTATTGCGCCACTGGTGTGCTCGACGCTGGCGGAAAACCCCGCCTGGGGCTGGAAGTACGGCTATCTGGCCGCCGGTGTGGGCATGACCGTATCGGTGATTATTCAGGCGCTTCTGGGTAAAAAGCTGTTGGGGGATGTGGGAGTGGAACCGGCGGCGAAACGTTCCCTGCGCTCCAGCGGCGGCGTAAAAGAACCCCTCACCAAAGAAGAACGTGAACGCCTGCGGGTGATTTTTATGATCTTCGCCTTTGTGGTGGTGTTCTGGGCCTCTTACGAACAGGGCGGTGGGCTGATGAACATTTTCGCCCTGGAACACACCGACCGCTTTGTGTTTGATTTTGAAGTGCCGGCGGGCTGGTTGCAGTCACTGCCACCCCTGTACGTGATTCTGCTGGCGCCGGTGATCTCCCTGCTGTGGACCCGCATGGGAGCCGCCGCCCCTTCCACGCTGATGAAAATGGTGATCGGCCTGTTTTTCACCGCCGTCGGCTTTATGGCCATGATGGTCGCCGCCTGGCAGGTGCAGGCCGGTGATCAGGCCGCCATGATCTGGCTGGTGATTGCCTTTTTGTTTCTCTCGGTAGCGGAACTCTGCATTTCCCCCGTTGGCCTGTCCATGGTCACCCGGTTGTCGCCGCTGCGCCTGTCCAGCGTGATGATGGGGGTCTGGTTCCTGACCAACTTTGCCGGCAATCTGGTAGCGGGTTATGTGGGCGCCCTGTCGGAAAGCGCGGGGGCACTCACTGTGTTTACCGGTATCGTCATCACCAATGTGGTGTTTGCCATTGTGCTGTGGCTGCTGTCCGACCGCCTGGTGCGCTGGATGCATCTGGAAACAAACAACACCGAACCCTCAAAATAATCCAAGGATTACCCCAATGAAGCCTTCCACTTTTTCTGCCCTGGCACTCCTCAGCGGCGCGCTGCTGGCCAACGTCTCTGTTGCCGACAACAGATCGAAAACCGGCTTGGACATTCAGCAGACGCCCATACCCAATTCCTCAGAAACCATTGACCAGGTGGGAATACAGCCGCTGGGCGACCCCATCCAACCCGGCAACCCGCACCCTCAAGTGCGACTGGAAACCAGTTTTGGCAACGTACTGCTGCGCCTGCGACGGGACCGCGCTCCCATCACCGCAGACAATTTTCTTCGCTATGTGGTCAGCGGACGCTTTGACAATATCTGGATTCAGCGCATCGTCAAAGACTATGTAATCCAGTCCGGCGCCTTCAATCTGGACCTGAGCGAAATTGACACCTTCCCCCCCATCCCCACCGAATCCGGCAATGGCCTGAGCAACACAAAATACAGCCTGGCCATGGCCATGTGGCGGCCCCACACCGCGAAAGCGGATTTTTTTATCAATATGAAAGACAACCTGGAACTGAACCCGGCGTCTAGCCACTGGGGTTTTGCGGTGTTTGGTGAAGTGATCGACGGCTTTGACACCCTGGACAAAATCAACGCCCTGAAAACCGAAAAGCGCGAAGGCCAGGGTTTTGAAAATTTCCCCTCCGAGCAGTTGTTAATCAAGCGAGCGGTGTTGTTGCCGGTTGAGGATTTGCAACAGCAGGATAAATAACGCGCTTGTGGCTGGTGGATTACGCCTGCGGCTAATCCACCCTACGGGTTGCAGCAGTGCCATGACTGGCTCACAAAAAACCTGTAGGTAGATAAGTCGCGAAGCGGCGTAATGTCATTGCGAGCGCAGCGCGATGACAAGGGCCGGCACAAAAAAATGGGGCGGATCAGATTGCCTGATCCGCCCCTGGTACATCGGGATATGTCAAATAGTGATTAAAAGTTACCGCTAAAGGTCACACCAAAGGTTCGCGGCCAACCCAGGAAGCGCTGGGTACCCACCAACTGGCTGCTGAAGCGGGAAAATTCAAACAGTTCGTTGGTGACGTTTCTGGCAAACAGAGACAGACTGTATTTGTCGCCGGGGAACACGTAGGTGGTATTGATATTGAACAGGTTGTAATCGCCACCGGTAATTTCTTCCGGCTGAGTTGTCAGGCCAAACACACTGTCGCCCCGGTGCTGCCATTCACCCCGCAAGGTCAATTGACCACTGCTGCCGTTGTTGCCGAGGTTAAATGTACTTTGCAGTCCCAGAGTATGTTTGTATTTGGCATTGCCGGGAATTTCAAAGCCGGTAAAGTCTTCCAATTCACCGGTTACTGAGTCGGCAATAGGAGTACCAAAATCCGTATATTCCGACTCAATCCAGGCGGCTGCATAGTCAAGAACGGTACTATCGCCAAACAGGAAACGGCTATCCACTTCCAAGCCGTAGATTTCCGCTTCCGTATCGGACGTCACAAAAGTGCGTCTTTCAACCGCATCAGTTACCTGGAGTTGTATATCCGAATAATCGTAGAAAAAGGCGGTCAGGTTAACGGTACTACCATTGTTCAACGTAGACTTGATACCCAGTTCGTAGGACAGCAAATCTTCCTCATCAAACGGTGGTTGGAAAGGCGTCAAACCAACATCCGAAGCATCTACGATACCATCTCCATTGGAATCGGAAATCACCACATCAATATCAAAGGAGTTAAAGCCACCGCTTTTGAACCCCTTGGCGATGGAGCCATAAACCAAAATATCGCTGGTGGGGGTGTATTCAACAATGGCTCTGGGGGTAAAAGCATTGAACTGGGCGGTTTCCAGTGGGCGGGTAGCGCTCACATCAAATTGATCAAAGAAATCCACAAACCCCCTCAAGTTCTGACCCGGACCAAAGATGGAAGCGGGACCAGCACATTCCTCCAGCAAGTCACCGGTGGGGTTAAAGAAAGAAAACGCGCCATTATCAATCAAACCCTGACAGACGTCCTCAACAGTTTGCCCCTGTATAGCCAGGTTCTCCCCCTCAATAGGAGAGAACTGGCGGCGAACCGTACTGATAAAGGTTTTCTCCTCAGAGCTGTAACGGGCGCCCAGGTTTATGCGCCAGTTGTCGTTAAACCGGTAGCGGTATTCACCAAACAGGGCATAGGCTTCGGTTTCGTTTTCCGTAAAAAAGTCCGAGCGGTTACTGAACGGGAATTCCACAGAAAAGAAAGTGTTATCTACTGGATTATTCAATGCCGTAAACAGACCAGGCTGGAAGAAGGGACCACCATTGGACGAATCGTCCGAAGCATCTTCCGCAAAATAGAAGGCACCCAGAATCCAGTCTGATTTTTCTCCGATGGGGGAAGACAGCTGAAACTCCTGGCTATAAGACTTGGAGCGGTCGGTATTTTCAAAGAAGGTCAGTGGCAGTTCGGAACCATCGGAATCAAAAATAATGCGATTGGAAATTTCCCGGTAAGCGGTAATGGACTTCACCTGGTATTCATTAACGTCCCATACCACTTCCACGCTGCTGCCCCAGTTTTTCAGAAAACCTTCATTGGCGGGGAAGTCACTGCGAAATTCATAGGGATTATCGGAAATAATCGCGCCAAAATTACTTAAGGGATCAGTTTCTACTCCAGTGCTTATCAAGTTTTGGGAAAACACACCAGCACCGTCGTCTTCTTCCCAGTCACCGCGCCACAGCACAGAGAAGTTGTCATTGGGTTCGAACAACAGTGAGCCCGCAATGGCTTCGGAGTCCACCTGTCTCAGGCGCTCATTATTCAGCAAGTTGATGGAATAGCTGTCTTCCACCTGGCGGGACACGGAAAGCCGGCCACTGATGGTGTCGGTCAATGGCCCGGTGATGGCAACGGAAAAACCGCGACGGTCAAACTCGCCGACATTCACACGGAAGGAACCGCCAAACTCCCTTTCCGGCTTCTTTAGAATCACGTTAATGGCACCACCGGTGGCGTTGCGGCCATAAAGAGTACCCTGGGGGCCGCGCAGAATTTCCACACGTTCTATATCAATAAAGTCCTGGAAGGCGACAAAGTCACGGGCGATATAGGCGCCGTTCCAGTACAGGGCTACGTTGGAATCCACACCTGGGCCACCGATGCCGGTGCTCACTCCACGAATAGAAAAAGTACCACCACCTTCCTGACTGGGGGTAGCCTCCACACTGGGGGTGTGATTCAGCACATCCAGCAGGTCGGAAATATCGGATTGTTCCAGCTGCAACTCCGAAAAAGCCGATACCGCAATGGGCACGTCCTGAAGAAGTTCTTCACGCTTGTTGGCGGTGACCACAATTTCTTCGTGGGCAACCACCTTTTTCTCCGGCTCATTTTCCGCATCCTGAGCGGAGCTGACAGCGGGAAGCATGGACGCACCGGCAATAAAGCCCAGCGTACAAATGGGCAACCGGCGCTTTTTAAACAATGTGCTGCCTGTGTGAAATTCTTGAATTTTCATGACTACGTTACACCCTCTCGTTTATCTGTTCGTGGAGGGCAAATCACCACAGTTGTGTTTTTGCCCTCATTGTTGCTGCACCCCCTCCCCGCTCCTGGCTTTCGCTGTTACCAGGGAACCGCTCAAACCTGAAATCTGGGGCACAGTACCCATGACCTGAAGTCTGGGTGAAGAAATTTTGCCACATCAAAAAATTTGATGTCAAATATATTTTTTATGCGACTTATTATTAATTGCATATAACATTTAGTTAGCCGGAAAACCATCCAGCCGTCATTGCGAGCGCAGCGCGGCAATCCAGTGTATTTTAAGGCTCTGATTTACAAACTAAGCCGCTGGATCGCCGCGCTGCGCTCGCGACGACATTTAAGTCAGACAATACTCACCGCCCCACGGCAAGCTGCTGTTCCAGCCAGGCGTTAATCACATCGTCCAGCACCGCCAGCGGCAACGCGCCGTTTTCCAGCAGCTTGTCGTGGAAGGCGCGAATATCAAAGGCGCTGCCCAGAGCCGCCTCTGCCCGTGCTCGCAGTTCGCGGATTTTCAGCTCACCGATTTTGTAGGCCAGTGCCTGACCAGGCCAGGAAATATAGCGGTCCACTTCGGTGGTGATGTTATTGAGGGAAAGGCCGGTGTTGCTGGCCATGTAGTCGATGGCCTGCTGGCGGGTCCAGCCTTTGCTGTGCAGGCCGGTGTCTACTACCAGGCGGCAGGCGCGCCACATTTCGTAGCTCAGGCGGCCAAAGTTGGTGTAGGGGGTCTGGTAAAAACCCACTTCCAGACCCAGGCGCTCGGAGTACAGGCCCCAACCTTCAATATAGGCCGTGTGATCCGCATGGCGACGAAACGGCGGCAGATCCAGCTCTTGCGCCAGGGCAATCTGAAAGTGGTGTCCGGGCACGGCTTCGTGCAGGGTCAGTGCCTCCAGCTCATGCAGTGGCCGTGTGTCCAGCGCCGAAGTGTTGAGGTAGTAAAATCCGGCGCGGCTGCCATCCCCCGCCGAAGGCTGGTAATAGGCGGTTGAAGTTTTTTCGGCAATATCCGCCGGTATTTCTTTAAGCCCGTAAGACATGCGCGGCAAGCGGCCAAACAAGCGGGGCAGCTCACCATCCATTTTTTTGCTGATCACCGCTGCGGCCTGCATGCGCTCCTGGGGAGTCTTGGGGTAGAAATCCGGGTTGTTTCTGAGGTGGGCCAGCCATTCATCAAAGCTGCCGGAGAAGTCTGCTTCACGAATGACAACTTCCATCTCTGCGCGAATACGGGCAACTTCGTCGAGGCCGATCTGATGGATTTCGTCCGGGGTCAGGTCGGTGGTGGTGTGGTAGCCCGCCAGGTGAGCGTAGTAGGCATCGCCGTCAGGCAGGGCATTTGCCCCCAGGGTTTGGCGACAGGCTGGAGCGTACTGATCCACATAAAAACGATAAAAGTCAGCAAAAGCTGGCAGCACCTGCTCGCGAATAACAGCCCTGGCTTCTGCGGTCATTTGCTCAAAGCTGGCCGCGTCGATTGCCGCGGGCCGGGAGGCAAACGGCTTCATAAAGACGCTCTGCTCCACATCGTCTACCAGATGGGTCTGAATGGATTTTTCGTAACCGCGCATGGGGGCGCAGGGCTGCACCCAGCCCAGTTCCATGCCAGTGCTCATCGCCTCTGTTGACTGGCGCATATAGTCCGGAATGCCCCGCAACCGGGCCAGATAACTGCGGTAATCCGCTTCGTTAAAATAAGGCAATTGGTCCGGCAGTGTGGCCAGCGTCAGGTGTGGCCCGGCACGACTGCTGACGAGAAGGTATTTATCACCGAAGGCAGCGGCTGCTATGTTTTCCTCAATCTGCATAACCAGCAGGCTGTGATTGAGTTGATTGTCGGCACTGAGCGCCGCCACATCCACCTCCGCGAGTTGTCGCAGAAAATCCTTGTCCTGCTCGACATTGCGAGCCTGGGCCGCAAGGGACTGGTCGCCCAGTTGATTATCGTAATCCCGCACTCCGAGACTGGTGGCAAATACCGGGCTGCGGCGCAACCCCTGTTGCCAGTGATCCGCCATAATGGTTTCAAATTGTTGATTGGCACCGCCCTCCCCGGATGAGGAAGGTGGCTGCTGCTCGCTACAGGCCTGAAGCAGCAATATTGAAACAAGAAACAGGTATTTCATACACACCCCGATGTTATAGAAACAATGTGAAGTTGCGCCCCCGGTTCCTCTACCAACTCGGAAGCATTAGCTGTCATCGCGAGGAGCGGAGCGACGTGGCGATCTCCATCCAACTACCACCTCACTACCCGACCCCTCTGCCATTTCTGAATGAGATCGCCGCGCTTCGCTCGCGATGACAGGGCGATGTTAGGTAGCGCTATCGGTTTTGATTAAATCAAAAGATATTATATGTATCAAATATTTTGATTTGGCAAACTACCCACTACCTTACCCAACACCGGCCTTTTTCTGCATCCGCCGCCGCACCCACCACACCAGCAGCATCACCAGTGGAATAGAGGCCGCGCGGATACCGGTAGGGTTTCCGATCAGGCCGGCACTGTGTAATGCATCCATTTCGTCGAACAGCAAAGACAGAAAGTAATAGCTGATAACAACCACCGACAACCCTTCCACCACCTGCTGTAATTTCAGTTGCAGGCTGACTCGCTTGTCCATGGACTCCAGCAGGTCCCGGGACTGGCGTTCCATATTGACGTTAATGCGGGTGCGCAGCAGGTCGTACACCCGGGTCAGGCGTGCAGACAGGTCCTGATGCCGCAGGCGCACTGCCTCACAGGTGCGAAAGGCCGGTGTCACCCGTCGGCCGGTGATGTCTTCCAGGGTCATGCGGTTGCCATGGCGCTGCTCCCGCAACTGTTGCAGGCGATCCATGGCCAGGTGGTAATAGGCGTCTGTGGCACCCAGGCGGTAGTTGATTTGGGAAGAAATGTGTTCCATTTCAAAGGACATGTCCGACAACCGGTCCAGCAGTTGTTCTTCATCTTTGTCGCCCCGCTTCAGGGCTGCCATGATTTCCGTGAGCCCTTCGTCCAAGCGGTTCAGTTTCGGCGCGGTGGACTGGGCCAGGGGCAAACCCAACAGAGCGAGCTTGCGGTAGTTGCCCATTTCCAGAAGCTGCTGGGCCAGTAACCCGGTGCTGCTGCGGTCCAGGCTGCAGTCCTCCACCAGCAGGTGACCGCAACCGTCTTCGTGAATGCGGAAGTTGGTCCACACCCGAGCCGCGCCATCCAGCAATTCGCTGCAGGCGCAGTGGTCCAGGTCGAAATAGGCCTGCAGGCTCTGTTCATCGAGGGCTTCGCCTTTTTCCAGCACCGCCAGCTTCATGCTGCGCAACAGCAGGCCCGGCAATTTCCCGGCCCAATCCGACGGCAGTTGGCTGGGCGGTATATCTAAAAAAGGATCGCCAAATGGCCCGGACACGTAAAGGGTATAGGTGGAAAATTCCGTATGCCGCTCCCAGCGCAGCACCGCATCTTCCAGCTGCAGGGAAAAATGTTTCTCGTCTCTGCCCGGCGGGGTCTGCCGGTGCAGCCTGCACAGTTCAGCAACATGCCGATATTCCTGCTCCCGTTCCGCCTCCGTTACCAACATCAGCATATGGTAGGCCCGGAAAGGGCCGGTCAGCACCGGGTAGTTGCGCGCATGCAGTTCTTCACTCAACACATGGCGCAACTGGTGTTCGTTAATGGGTGTGGTCATATTTACGGTTATCCGTTTAGATATGGCTGATTTTTATTTCAGTGCAGAATCATTACTGTCCCGCGAACTCGAACAACATGAATTGGGTATTGCTTGCTGTGACACGCCGTAGACCCATCCATGGGGGCTCGAGGTCACATCAAACAATACCCAATTCATGTCTGCTGCAGACCTAAACTCTTTGACGGCCTTATTTTTCCTGTGATTCAGGGATAAAGGCTCAAAGTTTATGGGACAGCAATGGTGCAGAATAGAGAAAAATCAACAGCAGATGCTGGCGAAATTTACGGGTTTGACGGCACAAAATAGGGCGAATCGACGTACCCACAGCAGGGTGTGCTGACCACGTAGTGATCAACCGGGGCTTTTGCTATGCTTTTGAGATATGACTGGTTACGCAATCATTTATGAATAACAAATCACAAACACTAGACAGGATCGACCGGAAAATTCTCGATATCCTGCAACGGGAAGGCAGAATTGCCAACAACGAACTGGCCAAACGGGTCAACCTCAGTCCCTCACCCTGCCTGGAGCGGGTTCGGCGGCTTGAACAAAACAACTACATTCTGGAATACGTTGCGCGCCTCAACCCCGAACTGCTGGACGCAGGCATGGTGGCCTACATCGAAGTCGCCCTCACCAACACCACCGCCGCCGATCTGGAGCTGTTCAACCGCGCCATGGGCGAACTGGATGAAGTGATTGAATGCGCCATGGTTGGTGGCGGCTTTGACTACCTGATCAAGATACGCACCAAAGACATGCACAGCTACCGCAAATTCCTCGGCGAAAAACTCGCCACCATCGAGGGCGTTGCGCAAACCCACACCTACGCGGTGATGGAAGAAGTAAAGTGCACACACAGGCTGGTGCTGGATTAATATCGTTTGTCCCAACCCCTCTGCCACACAGCCAAGATTGCCGCGGCCTTCGGCCTGGCAATGACGAGAGGTATTTCCCGCCATTACGAACGCAGCTAAGCACGATTACCCTGGGGCGGTTTCAGGATGTGTGGTCAGGATATGGTTGACCTGCCCACAGGGTTGCCTCAACATAGCTACCCCATAACAAACAAAGGTTCATCCTTACTTTGGACGCGACCCCCCTGTGGCTATTGTGTAGCCTGTTGGCCTTCCTGCTGCTCTGTTCCGCATTCTTCTCCAGCTCTGAAACCGGCATGATGGCGATTAACCGCTATCGCCTGAAACACCTGCAAAAAAAACACCGTGGCGCGCGCCGGGTCAGCCAGTTGCTGGAGCGCCCGGATCGTTTGATCGGGGTGATTTTGATTGGCAACAACGCCGTCAATATTTTTGCCGCCTCCATCGCCACCATTATCGCCACCCGACTGTGGGGGGATGCGGGGCTGATTATCTCAACCGTTGGCCTGACTTTTCTGGTACTGATTTTTTCCGAGGTAACCCCCAAGACCATTGCCGCCCTGCACCCGGAAAAAGTCGCCTTCCCGTTCAGTGTCTTGCTCAAACCCATGCTCACTTTGCTGTACCCGTTTGTGTGGTTGGTGAACTACCTGTCCAACGGCCTGGTGCGGCTGTTCGGTGTTGACCCGAACAAAGCCAGTGACGACGCCCTGAGCAAAGACGAGCTGCGCACGGTGGTGGACGAGTCCGGCTCCAATATTTCCGACGACAACCAGGGCATGCTGCTCAATATTCTGGAGCTGGAAGACGTTACCGTGGACGATATCATGGTGCCCCGTAACGAAATTTACGGCATTGACCTGGAAGACGACCTGGACACCATCACCGACCGCATTGTCACCAGTGAATACACCCGGTTGCCGGTGTACGAAGACAACATTAACGAAGTGTCCGGGCTGCTCCACATTCGCAGCGCCAGCCGCCTGCTGCGGGGCAACGCCGGGGAAATGAGCAAAGAGGCCATCAAGCGTTTTGCCACCGAGCCCTACTTTGTGCCGGAAAATACGCCGTTGCACACTCAGTTGATGAACTTCCGCCGCACCAAACACCGCACTGCACTGGTAGTAGACGAATACGGTGAAGTGCAAGGGCTGGTGACTCTGGAAGATATTCTGGAAGAAATTGTCGGCGAGTTCACCACCAATCAGGCAGAAGAAGCCAGCCAGGATATTGTGCCGCAGAAAGACGGCACTTTTATCATCGACGCCACCGCCACCATTCGCGATATCAACAAGGCAACGGACTGGGAATTGCCCACCGACGGCCCCAAAACCCTCAACGGATTGGCCATTGAGCAGCTGGAAAACATTCCCGATGGTAACGTCTGTTTTATGGTGGGCAACTACCGTTTTGAAACCGTACTGCTGGATGAAATGAAAGTGATCAAACTGCGGGCAAACCGCATACTTGGCGCAGGGGATCAAGGTGATGAGGATGCTTTGTAGCGGAGCTATTGAATGGAGATTGTCGCGTCGTCCTGCGGACTCCTCGCAATAGGTTTAGAAGTTTAACCAGGCAGCAACGATACCCTTTACTCGTTAGCCAGATGTTTTTTACCTAATTGACTGTGAAAAAACAGCGCCAGGGTAGCGACTTTTTTTACCGCCCGAACGGACAAGGTTGCACCGGTGATGCCATCTATTGAGGAATCCAGGCGGTGACGTTTTTTGTGGCTTAACCGAACGCCAACAAACTGATCGGTAAAAAACGGGTAGCGCACTTCCCAGCCCCGGCTTTCGCGAAACTCTAGAATCTTTACCGCTTCAATCGCATCTTCACAAACCACTACACCAATGGTAATCGGCCGCTCCTTGCCTATTTCATCCAGCACCCAGGCGGTGCGCTGGCCACTTTGCCAATAGCGCACCCGCAAACCGGCAAAGCGATGCCCCAGCACAGACTCCACCGCACGGCGCTGCTCGCCATTGAGCCACAGCATTCCGGCCGTGGGCTCTGTTTCGCTGAAAACATCAGACACAAATTCACTGGCACTGATGCCCTTGGCCGCACCCAGGCACGGCAAAAGCGACAGTATTACCAGGGCAATCAATTTCATAAGCAATTCTTAAAAATGCCAAAAGGGGCGCATGCGCCCCTAGTAGTGCTGCAAGTTATAATTTTGCCGGGTACAGTGCCCACAGGCCTTTTCAGACACGCTGTGAATACATCCTTGTACGCTCGGTGGCCGCTATCCTTGCGGCCAACGGTCTGAAAAGGCCTACGGGCACTTCACCAGTACATTCGACAATATTAAATTGAAAGACTACAAGGGGATGTTAACAATCAGTCAAACGACCAACCAATACCCAGGTTAAAGCCGTCCAGGTCATCGCCGTTATCCCGGTCATTTTCAAACTGGATATCGCCTTTCAACACCACTCTGTCGGTCAGCCAGTAATTCGCCCCGACAAGAATGCGGCGCTCTTCACTGGTGTTGTCGTTATCGCCTGCGGTTTCGTCCACCGATTCATAGCGCGTGAACAAACCAAAGTTTTCAGTGAGTTTGTAGGAAGGTTCAATATACCAGCCCTCCTGCTCGTCGCGACCGACTCCACCCAGTGCTTCAATTTCATCATCAATATCCCACTGGGCGTACAGGGCACGCAGACCAAAGGGGCCATTCTGGTAGATAGCGTGCGTCTCTGTCAGCAAACCGGAAATGCTCGGCCCGGAAAATGCCGGGCGACCCAGACGGGAGTTGCCGATGTTGTCCTGAATCAGATCACTTTGATAGTGCAGCGCCAGGCCCAGCTCCAGGCCCTGAATACCGGTAAATTTGATGCGACCGGTACTTGCCAGCTCCTCGGCGTTGGCACGGGAACCACCCTGACGACTGCTGCGAACACTGAAGTTGCTGGCCAGTTGCAGGCCTTCGTGAACAGCAAAATCGTAGCTCCAGCCGGGAGACAGCTCACCTTTGAATTTAACGCCATTTACCCGGTAGGTGGTTGGGATAATGCGGGACTCGATACGGTTGCGCTCTACCCCGTAGAAAGTCTCCGGTTCGTGGGTTTCGTTAAGAATACCCACGGGCACCAGATGCAAACCCGCCAGCACGCTGTGCTTGTCGGCGTAGTCCCATTCAATGTATGCCTGTTCCAGCTCCACTTCACCAGCACCGGCTGTATTGGTGTGCTCCACTTCCAGTTCGGAGAAAAAGCGCACGTCTTCAGTAAATTCGTGGCCCAGATAAGTCACAAAGCGCTGCACATCAATTTCTTTGTTGGGGTTGCTGGGAGATGCATTGTCGGAACGCTGGGTACCGTTGTTGTACAGCACCTCACCATAGGCGCCAATGCGGGTTTTTTCGGCCCAGCTCGCCGCTCTGGATACCGGCGCTACCACCACCTGCTCTACCGCTTCGGCAGTGGCAACCACTTTCACTTCCGTCTCCTGAAGCTGCTGGTCGGTTTCGTTGAGCTTTTTCTTCAATGCGTTGATTTCGGCATTTTGCTGCTGAATGATCTTCCACATTTCTTCCAGGGGAGGCAGGGATTTATCGTTTTCAGCAACAGCGGTGGCGGATAAGGCAGCAATGGTGACTGCAACCAGGCTTTTCTTGAACATCTTCAGTACAACTCCTTGATAAGTAGTGGGCGTTGGGCCCTGTTTTTAATATGACCGCAAATATACCTTAATGATAATTATTATCAACTATAAAATGAAAATAATTCTCGATTGATATAGAATCGCCATTAATTCATAGTCGCAACAAAAAAGAACTGACCGAGATCAATCAAACGCTATCGGCGGGCATCGACACAGCCGCTATACTGCGGGCCTTGATGTATTGCACTCACAACGGATCAACATGAACAAACCTTTGCATTTTCTGGCGGACCTGGCCATTGGCGAGCGCGCCATCATTCGCCACTACAACGGCATTGATGCCGACTACCGAAATCGCTTGATGAGCCTGGGGCTGACTCCGGGCACGCCCTTCTCCATAGAACAGGTAGCCCCACTGGGGGACCCCATGGATATTCAAGTCCGGGGCTTTCGCCTGAGCTTGCGCCGCGCTGAAGCGGGCAGTATCCAGGTAGAAAAACTCTAACCTTCACCTATTTGCAACCGATAAAATCCATGAAACGCGCTTTTACCCTGGCCCTGGTTGGCAACCCCAACTGCGGCAAAACCACTCTTTTCAACGCCCTGACCGGCACCCACCAAAAAGTGGGCAACTGGCCCGGGGTAACCGTTGAACAAAAGTCCGGCAGTTTTGACCACGGCGATACCAGTTTTGAGGTAGTAGACCTGCCCGGCACCTATTCCCTGCACGTCACTCACGACAGCGACTCCATTGACCAACAAATTGCCCAGCAATATGTGCTCGACAGCAGCGCCGATTTGTTGGTGAACATTATCGATGCCTCCAGCCTGGAGCGGGGCCTTTATCTGCATACGCAATTGCGCGACGCCAATGTTCCCTGCGTAATTGCCCTGAACATGATCGACGTGGCAGACCAGCAAGGGGTGCATATCGACCCTTACGCTCTGGCAGAAAAGCTGGGTGTTCCAGTGGTACCCATTGTTGCCAGCAAGCAGGAAGGCATTGGCACCCTTGTGGATGTAATCATCAATAAGCTGCGTACTGTGGAGCAGGAAGAAAACGCGCATTCCAATGACAGCCACATCACCCTGGAAACCGGCCTGGAAGTCACCATTGCCGCCATCGGGCAATTGCTTGAACAGCGCCAGCACAACAGCAATCGACTGCACATTAACGCACTGTTGGAACGGGACGCCCAGGCAACCGCCGCACTGTCCGAAGACCTTGCCACAGCGGTAGAAAAAGAAATCAACCGCCTTGAACAACAGCACGGCACCAGCGCCGCCGACCTGTTGATTCAGGCGCGCTATCAGTGGATTGGCGAACAGGTGGAAGGCGCACAACACCGGGACGATGGCACCAAACTCACCTTCAGCGACCGCCTGGATAAAGTTCTGCTCAATCGGGTACTGGCATTTCCGATTTTCCTCGCGGTGATGTACCTGATGTTCCTGTTCACCATTCACCTGGGCAGCGCGTTTATCGACTTTTTTGACATCGCCGCCGGCGCCATATTCGTGGACTTGCCGCGACAGCTGCTCACTTTTTTGCACCTGCCCGAGTTTATGGTGGCTCTGGTGGCCGACGGTGCCGGCGGTGGCGTGCAACTGGTGATGAGTTTTGTGCCGGTGATTGGCACCCTGTTCCTGTTCCAGTCGTTTCTGGAAAGCAGCGGCTACATGGCCCGGGCCGCCTTTATCCTCGACCGCATGATGCGCTCTATCGGCCTGCCGGGTAAGTCTTTTGTTCCCCTGGTGGTGGGTTTTGGCTGCAACGTGCCATCGGTGATGTCCGCCCGCACTCTGGACTCCCAGCAGGACCGCCTGCTCACCGCGTTAATGGCGCCATTTATGTCCTGCGGGGCGCGGCTTACAGTGTACGTGCTGTTTGCCGCCGCGTTTTTCCCGGTTCAGGGGCAGAATATTGTTTTCGCGCTGTATCTGATCGGTTTGGTGTTGGCAGTGCTCACCGGATTTCTGGTGCGCAAGCGGTTGATGAGCCGGGATATGACGCCATTTATTATGGAGTTACCCAACTACCACGTTCCCACGTTGCGCGGCTTGCTGACAAGCACCTGGCACCGCCTCAAGGGGTTTGTATTGCGGGCGGGCAAGGCCATTGTCGCGGTGGTGATTGTACTTAACTTCCTCAATTCCATCGGCACCGACGGCAGCTTTGGCAACCAGGATTCGGAAAAATCCGTACTCTCTGCCATCGGCATGAAAATCACTCCGGCGTTCGCCCCCATGGGCGTGAAAGAAGACAACTGGCCCGCCACCGTGGGTATTTTCAGCGGTATTTTTGCCAAAGAAGTGGTGGTCGGCACCCTGGATTCCCTGTACACCAGCATGGCGGGCGCAGACAACAGTGAAGATGATGCCGGCACTTTTGGCGAGAAGCTGGGCGAAGCCGTGGCCACCATTCCCGCCAATCTGTCAGAGTTGGGCGGCGCCTTTGGCGATCCGCTGGGCATTCAGGTGGATGACATGAGCGACCAGGCAACAGCGGCCGCTGAACAGGAGGTGGAACTGGGCACCCTGGCTCTGATGAATCAGTTATTCGATGGCCGTATTGGGGCGTTCGCCTATATTCTGTTTGTACTGCTGTATATGCCCTGTGTAGCCACTCTGGGCGCTATTTACAAAGAGGCCGGCGGCTTCTGGGCCGGGTTCTCCGCCATCTGGAACACCGCCATTGCCTACACCGCAGCGGTGCTCTGTTACCAGTTGGGCACTTTCAGCGCCCACCCCACCAGCTCGTTGATATGGAGCGGCGGCGCGGCCCTGTTTATGGTGGCCAGCTACCTGGTGCTGATGCACTACGCCCAAAAACAAACCCAAAACAACAACCTGATTCCGGTGGTTAACATACGTTGATGGGCTTCCAATTCAGGGTACTTCTAAAAATAGTGATATTTTCGCGAGAGCAAGGCGGTGGCGCACGCAGACCCGCAGTGTATAAGGCATACATGAGGACTCGCCTTTCCATAAACAAACAGGGACACCAACGCAGCTATCGCGGAAATAGTGCATTTTTAGAAGTGCCCTTCATTCTGCTTTTCACCCTTGCGACCTGTGGGACATTGAACGCCCTGGCCGATACTCGGTGCGCCCCTTTCCAGTGGATTACCGACACCGACGGCAGCGAAAAAGCCGCCATGGTGGTACAGGCTTTAATCAACGGCAACTCCGTTGATATGCAGTTTGATACCGGCTCCGATGTAAGTGTATTTTACGGCCCGCAACCGGCACTGGACTCCGGCCTTGCCATTGCTGAAAAAGTTGGCGGCCAACCTGCCAGCGCAGCCAGGCTGTCCATTGGCGAGATGGATTTTGGTGAGCAGGAATTTCATATCAGCGACTATCCTTCCGCTCAGGTAGCGGGACGAATTGGCTTGCGCACACTGTTGGACAAAATTGTCCAAATCGACTATCCGGGCCAACAGATCTGCTTGTTGAGCAAAGCCCAGTACCACCTTTCCCGCAACCAGATTCGCCAGGTCCCCGCCCGGATTCGCAGCAGCAAACTGTTTTTAACCACCGAGCTGAATGGCCACAAAGAACAGCGCTTTTTTTTCGACACCGGCGCCAGCATGTTTGACCTGTTGCTGGACAAACCTCAATGGCAACAGCTGACCCAGCGCAGTGGCAGTGAAAACAACAACATCAGAATAGAGGGTTGGGCCAACGACCAGTTGGTAACCACCATTGGCGCACCGTTAACTGGCAGCTTGAAAATTGGTGATATCGACATCCACAGCGCGCAGGTTTACTTCACACGGGAGCGCCCCAACTACTTTGCCAACTTGCCCATTGATGCCGATGGCCTGTTGGGAAATTCGCTGTTTTTTGACAAAAAAGTGATTCTCGATTTGCGCAACAAACGCACCTGGTTTGGGGTGTTCAAGAAATAACACCGTCATTGCGAGGAGCCAGCGGGCGACGCGGCAATCTCCATCAAGTCACTGCCAAATTGAACGAGATTGCCACACCGCCTGCGGCGGTTCGCAATGACAATAATGTTTAAGCAGGCATCTGATAAACCAATACCTTCAACCCCCTACCCCTGTCCGCTTCCGGAAAATCCGGGTGCTCCGCCAAACGCTCTATAAATTTGGCCTGTGGCAATTGTTCGTCAAAGGCGTTTTTCAAGAATTGTTCATCGAGATTGGGGTCGTTAAGGCAGGCCAGAATTTTGCTGCCCGGCGACAGCACTTTCACCAAATGCCGCAGTAAACGAGGGTAATCTTTTTGCGCCACAAAGCTGCCTTTCTGAAAACTCGGCGGATCGAGAACTACCCAATCGTAGGGGCCGTTAACCGCGAGTTTTTTCCAGCTTTTGAACACATCCATTTTTAAAAAACGTGCGCCGCGAATGTGGTTGAGCTGATGATTGCGCTGGCCAATGGCCAGCGCTGCCCGGCTCATGTCCACGTTCACCACTTCGCTGGCACCATTGGCCAGGGCCACACAGGACAGTGCGCAGGTGTAGGCGAACAGATTGAGGCCGCGGCCGGAGGCGTGTTGTTCCAGCCACTGACGGCCCGGCTCCATATCCACAAAATAACCCAGGTTCTGACGCTCCCCCAGGTTCAATTCAAAACACAGCCCGCTGCGATGGGCATAGAACGGTGGTTCCGCCACAGGCCCCAGCCATTCGCTGTGCAATTGCTGGCGGTAGCGGTATTGCACAAATACCGGTACCTGCAACTCAATCAAATGCTGCCGCAGGGAATCCAGAAGATGTTGTGGGGGTTGTTGATAAACCGTGGCCACCAGTACCGGCGGGTGCCAGTCCAGGGTTAACCATTCAAAGTCGGGGTAGCAGTGGCCGCGCCCGTGAAACAGGCGGCGGCTGTCGCCGCCATGGGCGTCAAACTGCGCTGTGATCTGTTCAATCACTGTCTTCCACTTGCTGACGCAGCAGTACGCGCACCGGATAATCTTCCAGCTTGATGCCGCGATCGCCGTTTTTCAACACCCGGCGCACCAGATAACCGGCGCCCAGGTCGCCGGTTTCTGTTTCCAGAAGGCTCACTTTATAGGGTTCTACCACTTCTTCGTGGTCGCGGATGATCTGTACCACCGGCAAGTGGCGTTTGTTCTTTTTAGAGTGCAGCACAATACCCACCAGGCCATTGTGCAGTTCAACAATGGTGCCTGCCGGATAGGGCCCGATAAGGCTGATAAATTCCAGTGCCAGTTCCGGGTCGAACTGGCTGCCGCGGCAACGGTAGATTTCTTTCAGGGCATCCAGGGTGGACCTGGCTTCTGAATAGCAACGGTCGCTGGTCATGGCGTCGAAGGCATCGACAATGGCGATAATGCGTGAATACTCGGTGAGTTCGTGGGCCCGCACCCGGCGCGGGTAACCTTTGCCGTCCATTTGTTCGTGGTGGCTGAAGGCCACGTCGATCACAAATTCATCCACGTTTTCGCTCTGGCGTAACAGGTCGCGGCCAACGGTGGTGTGGCTTTTCATCACCTCAAATTCCTGAGGGGTGAGTTTGCCGGGTTTGTTGAGAATTTCGTCGGCAATTTTCATTTTGCCCACATCGTGCAGCAAACCGCACAGCCCCAGCTTTTCCAGCTCTCCTTCTGCCAGGCGCAAATGGCGGCCAAAGGCAATGGCCAGGATACACACATTGAGGCAATGCTCTGCGGTGTATTTGTTCATGTGCTTGATTTTGCTCATCCAGCCCAGCGCCGCCGGGTTGCGCAGGATACTGTCCACACACAAACGCACAGTGGAACGCGCCGCACGGGTATCCACCATATTTTTCAGGCGCACCTGATCGAGAATGGAAGTTACGCTGCCCGTCGCCTCTGCATACAACTCACGGGCGGTTTGGTGCTCTTGCTCCGGCTCCACAGTCGCTGTGTACGCAGTGCGGGTATTGAGGGTATTGATCAGGGATTTGGGGTCGCGCCGGTTGTAGCTCGATGACGTGGAACGAGTGGTACTGTCGATACCGGAGCGGCTTTTGCCTTTGCTCACCGGCGCCGCAGCAAAGGGAGTGGTTTTGCCGCCCCAGCTGCGACCCTCTTTTTCGATATAGACAAAATCGCAATACTCAGACAGCTTGCGAATTTCCGCCGGATGACGAATCACAAACCCTTGCAGCAAAAAGGGTGTTTCCAGCCAGGACCGGTCCAGCTCGGCAACAAACATGCCGATGGCCAGTTGGGAAACGGGAACTTGCACCAGATTTTCTTGTTGCAGGAACGGATTTACAGGCATGGGTTTGATCTACCGAACAATAGGTCTCAAGTATATAGGAATGGCGGAACAGTAATCAGGCCAACGGCTCACTCAATTGAGCAGTTGATCGACTCTGACTCTTAATTGCGGCAGTAATTCCGTTTCAAACCAGGGGTTGCGCGCCATCCAGCGTCGATTGCGGGGGGATGGATGCACCAGTGGCCAGTAGCCAGGATGCCCTTCAGATAACTGAGTTGCCAGCACCTGCTGCCAGTGCTGTACCCGTTCCGTCAGGTTGCGGTAACCATCTTTTCCGCAATAACGGGCCTGGGCGTAATTGCCAATCAACAAGGTCAGCTCCACCTCTGGCATCTGCTGCCACAGAGCCGGGTGCCACTGGGGTTCACACTCTTTGCGGGGTGGCAAATCGCCAGACTTGCCTTTGCCGGGATAGCAAAACCCCATGGGCATAATGGCAATGCGCGGGTCGTCGTAAAACTGCTGCCGATCCACCCCCAACCAACTGCGCAGGTTATCGCCGCTGGGGTCGTTCCAGGGGATGCCCGTGTGGTGCACGCGGGTTCCGGGGGCCTGACCGATAATCAGTATTTTCGCTGCGGGGGAAACCTTTACCACCGGCCTTGGCCCCAGTGGTAAATCCTGACAAAGAGTGCAGCTTTCCACCTGAGCCAAAAGGTCCGTCAAAGGTATGTTTTCTGGCATTTGGGAATCCCCACAAGCAGCAAATTAGTTTAAAATGCGCGGCTTTCCTGCCAGCCTCTGGCAATGAACCCAACACTGAGAAACAACCATGCACCACGATCACTTTGGCCGCCGTCATATCGGCCCGGACGCCGCACAAACCGAGGCTATGTTGAACACGCTGGGCGTTGCCTCCCTGGATGAACTGATTGACCAGACCGTACCGGCCAATATTCGCAAAGCGGAACCACTTGATCTGGATACTGGCCTCACCGAACAGGAAGCACTGGCAGAAATCAAAGCCATCGCCAGCAAGAACCAGGTATTCACCTCACTGATCGGCACCGGCTATTACGACACCATTGTGCCGCCGGTAGTTCTGCGCAACGTGCTGGAAAACCCCGGTTGGTACACCGCCTACACCCCCTACCAGCCGGAAATTTCCCAGGGCCGTCTGGAAGCATTGCTGAATTACCAGCAGATGGTGATGGATCTGACTGGCATGGAAATCGCCAACGCCTCGCTGCTGGACGAAGGTACCGCCGCCGCCGAAGCCATGGCCATGAGCAAGCGCCACCTGCGCAAAAACAAAAGCACCACCTATTTTATCGATGCCGACTGCCATCCCCAGACCATCGCCGTGGTGCAAACCCGCGCCGAGCACTTTGGCTGGGATGTGGTACTGGGCGATCCGCAAACCGATCTGGCGGAACTGGACATTTTCGGTGCGCTGCTGCAATACCCCACCAGCACCGGCAAGGTAATCGATATTGCCCCCATCATTGAGCAAGTACAGGGCAAAGGCGCGCTGGCCACTGTTGCCGGCGACCTGATGAGCATGGTGCTGATGAAGCCGGCGGGCGAGATGGGTGCGGATATTGTGGTGGGCTCCAACCAACGCTTTGGCGTACCCATGGGCTTTGGCGGCCCCCACGCGGGTTTTTTTGCCTTCCGCGACGAATTCAAACGGGCCTCTCCGGGCCGCATTATCGGTGTCTCCATCGACAGCCACGGCAAACCTGCCCTGCGCATGGCCATGCAAACCCGCGAGCAACACATCCGCCGGGAGAAAGCCAACTCCAACGTCTGCACCGCCCAGGCGCTACTGGCGATTATGTCTCAGTTCTACGCCGCCTATCATGGCCCGGAAGGGCTGAAAGCCATCTCCCGCGAGATTCACAATCTCACCAACACCCTGGCCGCCGCCCTGCAAAGCCAGGGTTTTACTCTGCGCCACAACACCTGGTTCGACACCATCACCGTGGAAGTGGGCGACCAGCAAAACGCCATTGTGGAGCGCGCCCTGAGCCAGCATATCAACCTGCGCAGGGTCGGCACTGATGCCATCGCCATGAGTCTGGATGAAACCAGCACCGAAGGCCTGGTTGCTGACTTGCTTGTTGCGTTCTCTGGAAACGAGAGCGATTGTGAACAGCCAGACCTGCCGGACACTGCCCCATCGGGAATTCCCGCAGAACTGGTGCGCAGCAGCGACTTCCTCACTCACGATGTGTTTAACAGCTACCACAGCGAAACCGAAATGATGCGTTACATGCATCGCCTGGAAGCCAAAGACATCGCCTTGAACCTGTCGATGATTCCGCTGGGCTCCTGCACCATGAAGCTCAATGCCGCCGCCGAGATGATTCCGGTCACCTGGCCGGAATTTGGCGACATGCACCCCTTTGCACCCATCGAGCAAGCCGCCGGTTACGCCGAACTGTTTGCCAGCCTGCAACAACAACTGCAAGCCTGCACCGGTTATGACGCGGTATCCCTGCAACCCAACGCCGGTTCCCAGGGGGAATACGCGGGCCTGGTGGCGATCAAGAAATACCATGAAAGTCGCGGCGACCATCAGCGCACTATCTGCCTGATACCCAGCTCCGCCCACGGCACCAACCCCGCGTCCGCGCAGATGGTGGGCTACAAAGTGGTGGTGGTGAAGTGTGACGACAACGGCAACGTGGACATGGCCGACCTGCAGGACAAGTGTGAAAAGCACAGCGACCAGGTTGCCGCCATTATGATTACCTACCCGTCCACCCACGGTGTGTTTGAAGAATCCGTTACCGACATCTGCGCACTGGTGCACCAACACGGCGGCCAGGTGTACGTAGACGGCGCCAATATGAATGCCCTTGTTGGCCTGGCCGGTCCAGGCAAATTCGGCGGTGACGTGTCTCACCTCAACCTGCACAAAACCTTCTGCATTCCCCACGGCGGCGGCGGCCCTGGCATGGGCCCCATCGGTGTGGGTGCGCACCTCAAACCGTTCCTGCCCGCTCACCCTTTGCAGCCAGTACCGGAAACCGATATGGCCAACGGCACCGTATCCGCCGCGCCCTGGGGTTCCGCCTCTATCCTGCCGATCAGTTGGATGTACATTCGCATGATGGGCCGCGAAGGTATGAAAAAGGCCACTGAAATGGCGATTTTGAATGCCAACTACCTTGCCAAAAAGCTCAGCGATCACTACCCGGTGCTGTACACCGGCAAAAACGGCTTTATCGCCCACGAATGCATTATCGACATTCGCCCGCTGAAAGATGCCACCGGCATCAGTGAAGAAGATATCGCCAAGCGCCTGATGGACTTCGGCTTCCACGCCCCCACCATGTCGTTCCCGGTGGCAGGCACCCTGATGATCGAGCCCACCGAATCGGAAAACAAAGCCGAACTGGATCGCTTCGCGGAAGCCATGATCACCATTCGCAACGAAATGACCAAGGTGCAAAACGGCGACTGGCCCCTGGACAATAACCCGCTAGTGAACGCGCCGCACACTATGGACGACGTACTCAATGCCGAATGGAACCGCCCCTACTGCCGCGAAACCGCCGTGCGCCCGGCCAGCTGGTTAAAGGGTCATAAGTACTGGCCGACAGTGAACCGGATCGACAATGTGCACGGGGACCGGAATTTGATTTGCTCTTGTCCGACCATGGAAAGTTATGTGGATGAGTAACTATTCAGCATCTTTTGAAGTCACAATGGCCCTGGCGCTATTTGTGGTTTTTTGTCGCAAAACGTAAATCTGGGGTAGCTTGCTGTGACACACAGCAAGCCACCCCAGATTCACGCCTTCAAGTTTTTCAGAACGTGGTGAATAGCTATCTATTTCAACAATAAATTGAATCTCCCGGCCAAGGCCGGGAGGGATATAGGTATCTACCGGAAATTTTAAAACTGCTTGGTGAGCCCGAAATAAAGCATCCGGCCGCGGGGATCACTAAACGCGAGATTATAAAACCGCTCATTGGTTACCGGATTACCTGTGTCCGGATCAACCACCCTGTTCTCCGTGATATCGTCCAACAGGTTCAAAATCCTGAACGACACACTGGTACCGGATAACCACTCCGGTGTGGAAAACAGATCACCCTCGTCCATGTTATAGGACATGCTCAAGTTGACGTTCAAGGGCGTATCCGTGATGCGCAGATAAGGGGACACACTTCGATAGGTTTTACTGGTGGTGTTTGCGGTCACCGCTATGGACATGCCACGATTATTCCAGCCAAAGTCCGCACTGTAACGGCGAGTTGGTATCACTCGTGAAACCGTGGAACGCTCCAACTCACTGACCCTTGGCTCTCCCGCATTCCGAATACGCTCGAAATTACTGGTGACCGCCACATTGGTACTGGCGTAAAATTCGCCGAACTCGGTATCGCGCGAGTAGTACAACTGGTAGTCCACGCCGGACTGGTACAACAAGGCCGAATTGATCGCCCGACTATCAATAACCAACAAGCCGTTTTCATCCCGGGACAGTGCCGGGTTTTCCGCCACATAATCAACACCTGCAAGCAATCGGGGCTGGGGGTTCGCAGAAATCCGGTTGATGTATTCCGTTTCGTGCCAGCTGGCAGACAGCCGCAAGCCCGGTAAAACCTCGGGTGTAATTTCGACAATCGCTGTGGAGGTAGTGGCGTTTTCCGCCTCAAGATCCGGGTTGCCACCAAACACCAGGAGACTTTGAAAATCAAACCCCACGGTATTGCCAGCGGCATCCCTTATACGAAGGGGCAGCCCCCCCGGGAAAATGGCCGAAAAATCAACTTGCTGCCTGGGAATCAGTTTTTCCCTTGGAGTTGGCGCCACAAAGGAAGTAGACCGCCTCAGCTTAAAAGAAATCTGCTCAACCGGTCTCCACACCATACCCAGCGACCAGGTGGAATCGCTCCCCAGGTTGCTATAGCTGTCGTAGCGCCCCGCCCCGGTCAAGGTCAACTGCTGCATGCCGACAAATGCATTGTCGCTACTGACCAGTGGCACCAATACCTCGGCGTACCCCGCGCGCTGAATAGAGCTGACCGGGGCATCCAGATCCGCCGTGTCAAAATCGGAAACAGGAACACTCAAATTGAATACTGCAAGATCACTGACCGCTGACTCGGTGCGGGATTCCAGGGTTTCCTGACGCCACTCTCCACCTATAGCAATATTGACTGAGCCACCTGGCAGCTCAAACAGCGCTCCATTGGCCCGGAAGTCAGCAGTGCTCTCTTTATTAACGGATACCGTGGTTGCAGGTGGCGCTATCAACCGGGAAAGCACTTCCGGTGAATTGTCGGCCAGGATATCACCAGTGTATAAATTCAGGCCTGTGGGAACAGCAGCGGCGGCAGTGGCCGGGTTGCCAGAGAAATTCACGCTCTGGTTAACGTGCAGGCTGTCAATCTTGTCGCGGGATTGCCCAATGCTTGTTTCCCACTGCCAGCTGTTACCCAGCTCGCCATCCACGTACAGGCTCCAGCGGGTCACTGTTTGCTCGGTTTCATTGTGCTGATCGGCAAACCCTGGCAGCCGAAAGCGAATACGATGCGCACTTTCAAAAGGGCTGCCACTGCCGTTGGTTAACGGATTGGTGGGCACATTTGCCGTAAACCCTCCTCGCGCGGAATAGGTATTGCGATCTGAATAGTAAAGGTTTGCCCCAAAATTGATCTTTTCAGACAACTCCTGCTCTAACCGCAATTGCAGGTTATTGCGTTGCTGAGCTGGAATCAGGCTGATACCTTCAGAGGCCTCGGGGCTGGTGTCATTGAGCGTGGCTTCTGTGCGAATATTGGTAATGCTGGACAGTGGCACCGTACTGCCCTGCCCATCGGGGAGTACAAAGAACTGTACCGCCTCAACACCTGGATCTGTTGTGGGTACGGGCAATTGCGAAGGCAAAAAGTTCTCACCGTTGTACCTGAAAAATACGGGATTGTTAAAATCACTCACCAGGCCAGTGCGCCAAAAAGTAATATCCCGAACAGCTTCAGGCCGTTCACCGCCATCCAGGTTACTGCGCTGAAAGCGCTCAAAATCCACTGACAGGCGGCCGCTGCCCCATCCGGTGGATCCGGATAGCGTCAATACGTGTTCTTCAAAACCACTGGCTTCGGGCCTGCCGTACTCGTATCTGGCCGTGGCACCTTCATAGTCTTTCTTGAGGATGATATTGATAACGCCACCCACGGCGTCTGAGCCATAAATTGCCGAGGCACCATCCAGTAAAACTTCCACTCTGGCAACCGACTGCAGTGGAATACCACTGATGTCAGAAGCACCCCCAAAGACACCGGATTTGCCAATACGCCGACCATCGATCAAAACCAGCGTAGATTCACTGCCAAGTCCGCGCAGGTTAATGTTGGAGCCGCCGGTAATATTCAGCGCACCATTGAACGAATTGCCCAGCAAAGTGGAGCCCACCTCACTGGCACTGAAGACATTTTGTGGGAGCCGGCGCAGGGCACCTTCCAGGGTGGCCTCGCCGCTGTTTCTCAGGGTATCTATATCGAGTGTTATAACATTGGCCGCCAATTCACTGGCATTTCGAGCAATCCGCGAACCGGTAACCACCACTTCTTCGTCCGCTTCTTCAGTTCTGTTTTTTTCTTCTGCTTCCCCGGTTTGATCTTCAGGTTTAATAACAACCGAGCTGTCCGAAATAAACTTATAACCCAGCTTCGTTCCCTCAAGCATAATGGATAGTGCTTCAGCGACGGTATAATTGCCTTTCACCTGACTCAGACGAGTTCCCTCTCCCATCTCTTTCGAGATAACGATCTGCACGCCAGAGCTTTGGCTCAATGCCATTAATGCCGAGCCGATGTTTTGGCTTTCAATATCAATATTGAATTTATCTGTTTCAGCCTGGGCCAAGGGTGCCAGGCTCAGCGCACAAACTGACGCCACCCCCAACACCAGATTTTTGACCCTGTGTTTTTTATCAATAATTATCATGTATTGCCCCCCGTATGGATTTTTCGTGCTCTGCAATCAGAAGCCCATCAGTTATTTTTTCTGGACTCTGTAGAAACCACGCACAGGAAGATCAAATACCCTACTTTTTAGAACCTGAATCGTTATTTTTGGCTTTCGGAATCTTCTCCGACAATCACCACACGATCAAAGTGGCGAACCACTCTGATCGGCAGCGACTCCTCCAGCAAAGTCAAAGCCATATTAGCCTGGTCAACCCGAATACCGGCGTAGACCTCCATATCCATCACCGAACTGTCTTCGACAAGAATTTTCTTCGCCGAATAACGGTTTAACTCCTGAATCACTTTGTGCAGCGGCACCGCGTCAAATCGAACCAGGCCTGTGCGCCAACTGTGCAGGCGATCAATGTGGGCATCCCGGTAAGCGACCAATTGTTGGCTGTTTTCACTGTATTCAGCAACGGTGCCTGCCAGTACCTTTCTCTGCACCGACCCCCGGTACTGTTTACGCTCGCCATCATCAACGTTTACAGCCGGTGCAGAATCAGAAGCCTGTTCTTCATTGCCATGAATCGCAACCACACCTTCAACAACGGCCAATACAAAGCTGTCCGGCGATTTGCGAATATTGAACTCGGTACCCAATACACTGATGGCACGGGAACCCAGCGCGACCGCAAATGGCCGCAAGGGGTCTCTGGCAACATCAAAATAGGCCTCACCCCGTTCCAGGATGATCCGGCGGGATTGATCCGACATCTCCACCAGTATCTGTGTGCCGGTATTCAGGGTAATAGCACTGCCATCGGCAAGATTGACGGTTTTCTGCTCTCCTATGCGGGTGACATAACGCTGCACATCGCCATCTTTTGTGACAAGTGGCGTCCAGCCGATATAACCGGCTGTTACTGCCAACAGCAAACCCGCCGCTACTGCCCAGCCCCTCCAGTTGCGAGAGGGTTGCAAGCGGGGGGGCGAATCTTCCGCCACAACCCCCAGAATATCCGGATCAGCTGCCAGATCTTCCATATCTGACAAAGTCTGCATGGTGTCGATAAAGCTGTTGCGATAGCTATCATCCGATGACTGTCGGGACAGCATCTCAACCTGCTCCCGGTCAGACAATTCCCCGGAAAGCAGGCGAGCAATTCCGCTGGCCGCCTGCCGATCCGTAAAATTCTGTTTTATTGCCCTGATCATTCTTCCATTCCCTTTAATTCTGCCGACAATTTGCGAACCTTCACCAATGCCTGCTGCATATACTTTTCCACTTGCTTTACCGAAAGCCCCATATCCACAGCAACCTCCCGATAGCTCTTGTCCAGAAACCGGTTTCTGACAAACACTTCACGGCATTTTGGCTTTAACGTCATCACCATTTGCTTAAGGCGATGCAACTGTTGATCAGCCTGAACCTGCCGTTCCAACGTCATATTAGACACTTCCGCATCTTCCCCCAGCTCAACCTGACGCTGTTGCAGGTAGCGATTGCGCACCGACTGGTGCCTGAACAGATCGCGTACATAGTTATTGGCTGCACGAAAGATGTAAGAGCGATTGCGAGAACCTCCCACTGGCAACCGCTCCGGCAGGTTGTCCAGGCGCGAGAGACGTGTGAACACTTCCTGCACAATATCATCGCGCTCCTGAAATACCCCCAATCGCACACTCAGGAATTTCTTCAACGCCGAATAGTGTTCGCGATACAGTCGCTCAAGCGCCTGCTCCCGAGTCTCTGTGCGGCGATCCGACAATTCGATAACGTTGTTTTTGTTGGGTTTCATAATATGAGAAAGCGGTTTTCGCAACTCCACATAGAGACCACGCACAGGCGGGATAAAAGCCCTACCATTATTTTCTGTTATTCGGCGGTTTCGGTATTGAGGCCTTCGGCAACAACCGCCACTCGCAGCCAAGCATAAGGAATGGTTAACAAAGGTAAAGTTATGTTTACCAAACATAACCATTTGTTTTTTATTGTTTTTTCAAAAATCCAAAATATTGCACAGAGCGCCCGATGGCATATACAGTGACCCTGAAGTCGGCAGTCACCCCCATGACGCTATCCGGCTTCAAGAGGAGGGAGATGCGGATAAGAGCATCTCTTATTCGCTGTTACAGGCTGCTCCCCCATTCAGCAGCTCTGTAACTGGAGATACCCCCGCTGGCAACAGCGGGGGTTCTTTATTGGGCACGCCTGAAAATGCGATCTTCCTGTAATATCACAACTTTAGACGCATTCTTTATTGTTCAGTGGTCAGGTATTTATCGAGTACCGACTCCACCTCAGTTTTCACCATCGGTGCAAAGGCGGACATCATTAACCCCAGCTCCACCGTGACAACCACAGTTGTATCTCCCAACACCGCATGGGCCTTGGCGCCACTTTGCTGGTAGTGCAATTCATTGCCCTGCCAATCGACGCTGCCACCCAACTTGTCCGTCAATTTGGCGGCCAGCTGATCGCCCAACTCCTTTAATTGACCACTATTCAATTGATGGTCACGCTCTACACAGACTTTCGCCATTATCACCTCCTAAATGCAAAATTTTTCCACTATTCCTTCATATTTGAATCAGCATGACGGTGTTAGCATAAATACCAGTACAGATTCTCAGATGAACTGAGATCGTAAAACAGAATTTACCCAACCAGACTGCACAAATAATCGCTGATGGGTATTATCACCGGTACGCGGTTCAACTGCATCACAGTTTGTTGATCCGGGTTTGAAACAGCGCCATGAAGTTATCTAGACTGAGGGAATAGGAGCTTTTATATGGCAGATACAAGAACAGCAGTACGCATTCTACGACAGGTTGTTTCGGGGCGGTTTATGGTTCCGGTAGCCATCTGCGCCGTATTCTCTTGCAACGCCAGTGCCGACCGTGGCCTGTTCCTGCCCAGCGAGATCAAAAGCAGCAAGAAAGACGCCTCCCTCGCTCACGCCGAACTGCGCTCGCTGTGCAATGAAAAGCTGGTCGAACGCTCTGAACAAATACGCTCCAACCGCATGTCCGCCACCCACCGCGCCCTCAATTACGACTGGCTGTCCTCCTATTCAGACCAGGGTCGTCAGTATCATGGCGGGCGGGCATTTGGCCGTATGGCGCAAACAATGCTCAAGGAATACTGGGAATACAAACGCCAGAAGCTGGGGGACGGCGCCCTGCTGGACGCAGACGGCAACCTCAAACAGCGCAAATTCCGCGGGGTTGACTACGGTTTGACCACCTCTGGCGGCGGCCTTAACTTTGGTTTCAACTATACCTTTGAGTAATCCCTTCTAAACAACCACCTGCTTCCGATAAAATCCCCGCTTCATTCCATGGAGCAACCCCGTGACCCCAGAAGAATTTAGCGCCCAGCCCAAGGCCGGTATTTTTCGGCGCCTGTCTGCACTTGTGTACGACTTTCTGTTGATGCTGGCCATCGTGTTTGTCTGCGGTGTTATTGCCGTGATTGTTCAATACCTGACCTACAGCCCCATCCCAGAAGGCGAACAAATGCCTCCCCTCCCCTGGGTACCGGTGGTAAGCCTGTTGTGGTTCGCCAACGCCTGGTACTTTGTGTATTGCTGGCAAAAACGCGGCCAGACCCTGGCCATGAAAGCCTGGCGTCTGCGCCTGCAACAGCCGGATGGCTCCCTGACCACCAACAAACAGCGCTGGCTGCGAGCCCTGATAGCGCCGCTGTCACTGGTCAGTGTGATCGGTTTGCTGTGGAAATTGTGGGATAAAAACGGCGATTGCCTGCACGACAAAATCACCGGCACCCAAGTGGTGCTGTTGCCGAAGGGGGTGAACTGAAGCTGCGAGCAGTCCGAGCGTAATTGTCATCCTTCGCTACGCTCAGGATGACAAAGGCCGACCGATCTGCTCGCAGCCAGCAACCCGGCGCCAGCAGCTGTTAAGCTGCCCGGCGCAGCAGCAACATACCGATCACCATAAACACCGCAATCGGCACCAGTACGGCAATCACGGGTGGAAACTCATACACCAGGCTGGAGGGCCCGAGCATTTTCTGGCTGATCCAGAAGGCCATGCCAAAAATCACTCCGGTAAAAATCCGAAAGCCCATAGTGACCTGGCGCAATGGTCCGAAGATAAAGGAAATAGCCACCAGCACCAGGCTCAGCACACTGAGTGGCTGCAATACCTTGCCCCAAAACTCCAACCACAATGGCTGCGAGTCCTGCCCCTGATCCTGCAAATAGCGGGCGTAACCGTGCAACCCACCAATGGAAAGTGATTCCTTGGGAATGGATATCAGGTTGAGCAGTTCGGGAGACAGGTCCGTTTGCCAGTGTCGTTGCACCTGCTGCTCTACACGGGTTCGGTAGGGCTCGATGTGGGTGATGGCGACGTTTTCCTCCACCCAGTGATCCCGGTGAAACACCGCGCTTTCAGAAAAGCTGGCCTGCTTGAGATTGCGTTCATCGTCAAACTGGTAGCGAGTCACGCCGTAGAGCAGCTGCCCTCCCGGAGCGACAATATTAAAGTGCATAAACTCGGTGCCTTCCTTGTTCCACAGGTTAGAGCGAAACTTTTGTTCCACCTGACCACTGCCACTGCGCTTCAAGGCTTTGTAAGTGGTGGCCGACTGATCCGCGTAAGGCACCAGATATTCCGCCAGCATCACTCCCACAAAAATCACCAGCAGGGTTGGTCGTATCACAAACCAGACAATACGCAGCAGCGACACGCCGGATGCGCGCATTATCACCAATTCACTGCTGCCGGCCAAGGTTCCAAGGCCGATCAAACAGCCAATCAATGAGGCAAAGGGAATAAATTCATAAATGCGCGATGGCACCGTCATGCCAATGTAGGTGAGCGCATTCACATAGGTGTAGTTGGCGTTGATGACTTTGGACTCGTTAATGAACGCCGACAAAGCATCAATGCCCACCAGAATAGCCAGTACCCCCAGCAGACTGGCCAGTACCGAACGGGCGACATAGGCAGAGAGTTGGCGCATCAGGACGCCCTCGCCATTGTTCGCCGGGTCAATTTGCAACGCAGGCGGTCCCAGTAAAAAATCGTCACCGCGATCAGCAAAAACAGCAGGTGTATTCCCCAGATACCGCCGTACACATTGAGCTCACCCTCAGACACTTTACTCACCCCGGCATCCACCGCCTGCCAGTAAATAACGTACAACAGTATGGCGGGCAGCAAGCGCATGTAGCGCCCTTGGCGGGGGTTGGTTTTGCTAAGTGGAATAGCGGCAATGGTTAAAATCAACACCATTACCGGCCAGGACAGGCGACGGTGCAGCAGTGCAACATGTTTGGGATTGTCGGAGGCGACCAGCTCACCAAAGCTGAGTGATTCTTCCTGCATTTTCTTGATACGCCAGTCATCTTCCTTGGTTTGCGCCAGGCGTTTGCCAAATTCATTAAAGTACGTGATACGAAACAGTGCCTCGCCGGGGGTGCCTTCAATGCGGTAACCGTCTTCCAGCACCAGAAAATTGTCTTTCAAATTTTCCGAACGCTTTTGGTAACCCTTGCGGGCAAGCACCAAAACCTGGCCACTGCCGTTTTCGGTATTGGCCACAGACTCGGTGTAAAAAACGTCCTGCAGCTCACCGCTGTTCACTTCCTCTGCATAGGCGACACCACTGCCCGCCTGCAGCTTCTGAAAGCGCTTTGCGGGCATGGCATCCAGCTCTGCCCGCTGTTGTTGGGCACGCTCAAGGGCGGTAGATTTGGCAATGCCGTTGGGGGCCATTTCAATACTCATCAGCCCCACAACAGCGGCCACCACCAGTGCACTCACCATGGTGTAACGCAGTATCTGATTGCGGCTGACACCACAACAGGACAGCACCGTCATTTCACTGTCCAGATACAGGCGGCCATACACCAACAGAATGGAAAGAAAGAACGACAGCGGCAGCAACAGCTCAAGAAATTCCGGCAGGCGATAGCCCATCAGGGCAAACAGCACATCCGCATCGTATTTGCCCAGTGCGGCATCTTGCAGATACTTTACAAAGCGGCTGCTCATAAATACCAGCAACAGCACAAAACACACCGCTACGGTGCTGCCGAGCAATTGACGCAACAGATAGCGAAAAATAATCACAGAATGATCGCTGCCCTTGGTAGCCGGTTTGAAATTAGAATAGACTAGCGGGCGATTCTAACCATTTGTTCCGGGAGACACCATGGAATTCTCACTACGTTCCGCCGACGCCCTGTCTGCGAAAACAGCTTGCCTGGTTATTGCGGTTGCCGAAGGCCCACTGTCCGGCATTGGCAAAGAGGCTGACAAGGCCACCGATGGCACCCTGACGGCACTGGCCAAAAGCGGCGACTTCAGCGGCAAAAAAGGCGAACAACTGTTACTGCCCGTTGCCAACGGTGTGGGCGCGCAGCGGGTTTTGCTGGTTGGTGCCGGCAAAGGCGCTGTCAATGACCAGGGTTTTGTAAAGCTGGCCACCGGCATCGCCAAAAAGTTGATTGCCCTGAAAGTCAAAGATGCCCTGATCTGCATTGAAGGTCTGGATGTCAACGGCCGTGATATGGCCTGGAAAACCAGGCAGGTAGCGCGTCTGTGCGGCGAAGCCGGTTATCAGTTCACCAAATTCAAATCCAACAAACCGCCCAAAACCGCCCTCAAAAAAGTCACCCTGCACAGCAGCAAAAGCAGCGCCGCCATCAAAAATGCCCTGGCAGCGGGCAGTGCCACCGCCAACGGTGTCAACCTGGCTCGCGAATTGGGCGACCTGCCCGGCAATGCCTGCGACCCTTCCCACATGGCGACCCGGGGCCGTGCCTTTGCCAAAAACAACCCCAAAGTCACCACCAAAGTGCTGGATGAAAAACAGATGAAGGCGCTGGGCATGAACTCCCTGCTGTCTGTTTCTGCCGGTTCCGACAACCCTGGCAAAACCGTTATCGTGGAATACAAGGGCGGCAAAAAATCCGACAAGCCCGTGGTACTGGTGGGTAAAGGTGTCACCTTCGACTCTGGCGGCATCAGCCTCAAGCCCGGCCAGGCCATGGACGAAATGAAATACGACATGGGCGGCGCGGCTACCGTGTTTGGCACCATGCAAGCGGTGATCGACATGGCGCTGCCAGTCAATGTAGTGGCCATTGTTGGCTGCGTGGAAAACATGCCCAGCGGCAAGGCCACCAAGCCCGGTGATATCGTCACCGCCATGAACGGCACTACCATCGAAGTGCTCAACACCGACGCCGAAGGCCGCCTGGTGCTGTGCGATTGCCTGACCTACGCCGAGCGCTACAAGCCCCAGGCAGTGATCGACGTAGCCACCTTGACTGGCGCTATTGTGATTGGCCTGGGCCACCACGCCAGCGCTATCTACTCCAACAGCGACGAGTTATCCGAGCAGCTGCTGGCCGCCGGTAAAGAATCCACCGACCGCGGCTGGCCCATGCCCCTGTGGGACGAGTACGACCAACAGCTGAAATCCAACTTTGCCGACATCCCCAACATTGGTGCAGGCCGCGATGCGGGCTCCATCACCGCCGCCTGCTTCCTGGCCCGCTTCGCCAAAAAATACAACTGGGCGCACCTGGATATCGCCGGCACCTTCTGGAACTCCGGTGCCAATAAAGGTGCTACCGGTCGACCGGTGCCAATGTTGACGGAATACCTGACCAAGCTGGCAAAGTGACAATGTGAAACATGTCATCCTGAGCGCAGCGAAGGATCCCTCTGCTGATGCTGGCAATAAGATCCTTCGCTGCACTCAGGATGACAACTGTTAACCTGGCACATCCTGTAGCCCGAGTAGAGCGTAGCGGCACCCGGGAAAATATTTCGATAAAAAATTCTCACCCATGACCGATATCCAGTTCTACAACACCTGCCAGCCCTTTGCAGACGCCCTGCTGTACTGCTGCCGTCTGATCGAAAAAGTCAGCGCCCGCGGCTTGCCGATTCTGGTGCATACACCGGACGAAGCCACTGCTGTGCAGTTGGATGAATTGCTCTGGTCATTTCAGGAAAGCAGCTTTGTCGGCCACACCACCGATAACGCCGATCACCAGCCGGTGAATATCAGCTGGCAGGACGACCCTGGCGAGCATCACCATGTTCTCATCAACCTTGGGACGCAAGTCCCATCCTGGCATGGCCGCTTTGAGAAAGTACTGGAGATTATTTACGATCAACCCGAAGTGATCGAAAGCAAACGCAACAGTTTTCGCTACTATAAAGAACGCGGTTACCCGCTGCGCTACCATGACTTGAGTAAAGACTGAGGATAACAGCCATGTACGGCACACCAGGTTCAAAGGAAAACACCGAAATCCCTGTTCTGGAAACCCCCTCCGCCGATATGCTGAACGAGCAATTGCTGGAAGAACTGGACATCCCCATACTTACCACTCCCGCCGACAACACAGACGCTCCCAAAGCCGACGACAAGTCGATATAATTCCCCGTTTTTCCCGCTATCACCCTGCCCGCTCAAAAAGCGGCGGCAGGCTATTGGATTTGTAATGGACAAAAACTACCGCCCCCAAGACATCGAACAAAACTGGTACCAGACCTGGGAACAGAACGGCTACTTTGCCCCCAGCGGCAACGGCCCATCATTTTCGCAAATGATCCCCCCCCCCAACGTTACCGGCAACCTGCATATGGGCCACGCCTTCCAGCATACCATTATGGATGCACTGACCCGTTACCAGCGCATGAACGGCAAAAACAGTCTGTGGCAAGTGGGTACCGATCACGCCGGTATCGCCACACAAATGGTGGTAGAACGCAAATTGGCCGCCGAAGGCAAAAGCCGCCTCGACCTGGGGCGCGATGCTTTTATCGACAAGATATGGGAGTGGAAAGAACAGTCCGGCGGCGCTATTACCCAGCAAATGCGCAGGCTCGGCAACTCGGTAGATTGGCACAGCGAACGCTTTACCATGGACCCGGGCTTTACCAAAGCGGTACAGGAAGTGTTTGTACGGCTGTACCAGGACGGCCTGCTGTATCGCGGCAAGCGCCTGGTGAACTGGGACCCGAAGCTGCACACCGCCATTTCTGACCTGGAGGTGGAAAACAAGGAAGTCAAAGGCAAAATGTGGCACCTGCGCTACGCCCTAGCCGACGGTGCCACCACTGCCGATGGCAAAAATTACCTGGTGGTTGCCACCACCCGCCCGGAAACCCTGCTCGGCGATACCGGCGTGGCAGTGAACCCGCAAGACCCCCGCTACAAAGACCTGATTGGCAAACAGGTTATTTTGCCATTGGTTGAGCGCCGCATCCCCATTGTGGGCGACGAACACGCGGACATGGAAAAAGGCACCGGTTGCGTAAAAATCACCCCGGCCCACGACTTTAACGATAACGAAGTGGGCAAGCGCCACGGCTTGCCGATGATCAACGTGCTCACCTTTAACGCCGACATTCGCGACAGCGCCCAGTGTTTTAATTCGGACGGAACAGTAAACCAGGATTTGTGCACCTCTTTGCCAAGTAAGTATCGAGGCATGGAACGCTTTGCCGCCCGCCGGGAAATCGTTGCCGACTTTGAATCAATGGGCCTGCTGGAAGCCGTCGAAGAAAACCCCATGACCGTGCCCTACGGTGACCGCGGTGGCGTAGTGATCGAACCCATGCTCACCGACCAGTGGTACGTGGACGCCAAAACCCTGGCCAAGCCCGCCATCGAAGCGGTGGAAGATGGCCGCATCCAATTTGTGCCGCAGAATTACGAAAACATGTACTTCGCCTGGATGCGCGACATCCAGGACTGGTGCGTGTCCCGCCAGCTGTGGTGGGGCCACCGCATTCCCGCCTGGTACGACGAACAGGGCAATGTGTACGTAGGCCGCGACGAGGCGGAAGTGCGCAGCAAACACAGCCTCGGTGATACCACCTTGAAACAGGACGACGACGTACTGGATACCTGGTTCAGCTCCGCCCTGTGGACATTCGGCACCCTCGGCTGGCCCGCCGATGACACCGCCACTCTTGAGCGCCTGAAAACATTCCATCCCACCGATGTACTGGTAACCGGCTTCGACATCATATTCTTCTGGGTGGCGCGCATGATCATGATGACCATGCACTTTATGAAGAACGACGATGGCAGCGCGCAAGTGCCGTTCAAAACCGTTTACGTCACTGGCCTGATTCGCGATGACCAGGGCCAGAAAATGTCCAAATCCAAGGGCAACGTGATCGACCCGCTGGATATGATCGACGGCATTGGCCTCGATGACCTGACAGCAAAGCGCACCGGCAACATGATGCAGCCGCAGCTGGCAGAGAAGATTGCAAAGCGCACTGAGAAGGAATTCCCGGAAGGCATTGCCGCCCACGGCACCGATGCCCTGCGCTTTACCCTGGCGGCGCTGGCCTCTACCGGTCGCGACATAAACTGGGACATGAAACGTCTGGAAGGCTACCGCAATTTTGCCAATAAAATCTGGAACGCCTCTCGCTATGTGCTGATGAACGCCGAAGGAGAAGATTGCGGCCAACTTTCTATAGATGGAAAGTGCAGTGAAGCGGTTGAACTGTCGCTGGCCGATCGCTGGATTGTCAGCAAACTGCAAACCGTGGAAGCGGAAGTCGCGCGCCACTTCGACCAGTACCGCTTCGACCTGGCAAGCCAAACGCTCTACGACTTTATCTGGAACGAATACTGCGATTGGTATCTGGAGCTCTCCAAACCCGTTCTTTGGGATGAAAATGCATCACCAGAAGCCAAGCGCGGTACCCGCCGCACCCTGGTACGTGTACTGGAAACCATCATGCGCCTGATGCACCCGTTGATGCCCTACCTCACGGAAGAAATCTGGCAGGCCATCAAAGTACTGGCGGGCAAAACCGGCGACACTATTATGTTGCAGCCCTACCCCAGCGCCGACGACAACAAGCGGGACGCAGCCGCCGAAGCGGATATCGAATGGCTGAAACAAGTGATTGAAGGCGTCAGAAGTATTCGCGGTGAAATGAACATTCCACCAGCGAAACTGCTGCCGGTGTGTTTCAATAACGGCAACAGCGATGACCAGCGCCGCCTGCAAGACAACCGCCAGTTCCTCACCAAACTGGCCAACCTGGAAACCATTACCTGGCTCACCCCCGGCGACCAAAAACCCATGTCCGCCACTGCCCTGGCCGGTGAACTGGAAATTCTGGTACCCATGGCCGGGCTGATCGACAAAGACGCGGAGCTGGCCCGCCTGCAAAAAGAAATCGATAAAATTGGCAAAGATTTCGCACGGGTGGAAGGCAAATTGAACAACCCCAATTTTGTCGATAAAGCCCCCGCTGCGGTGGTGGAAAAAGAAAAAGCTAAAATGGCGGATATGCAAACGGCTATTGGCAAGCTGGAACAACAGAAGGCGGAGATTGCCGCCTTATAAAATTACCTTTCATTGCGCAATATTAAACCGGCAACCTTATAGGTTGCGTTTAATAATGCGGCACAGGGATGTGCCGCCGCTGGCGCAGCCAGCGCGAGCTCAATAAAATCAAGCACTTCCGCGCAAGTGCGTCAGGTTTTATTGAGCGCACAATAGAAAAGGCAGGACGCCTTTTCTATTGCCGGGTTAATAGCAATCACACCTGAGTGGTATTTATGGGGATTGCCGCGTCGCCTTCGGCTCCTCGCAATGACAAAGAATACGTTGAAAAACGTTAAGGAGAATAATATGAGCACAAAGCATCGATGGATAATTTATCTGCTGTTCAGCGCAGTATTTGCATCCACTGCGTTTGCAAACAGCAGTGAAACAGCACAGGAAATAGATTCATATATCAAAGGACTGGAATCTGGGGACTCTCAAACGATTACCAGAACAGCGGATTTGATCAGCGCATCCGGCCTTAGCCATAAGCGGTTATTCGAGACGGTCGAGCGTGTTTTAAATGGCTACCACCTGAGACAAACAGAAACCCCGAATGACACTTCTCTGGTGCCCCCCACCATCTCTCTGATACGCGCACTGGGAGCATCCGGTGACAGCCGCTACTCCGGCTTCCTTTACCAAATTCAAACAGAAAGCCGCTCCCGTGCAGCCAGAAACCGCGCCAAACATGTGATCAGCAAAATATCCTGGTATCGATACCGCAACGATGTGATGCAGGATATGAGCAAACATAAACCTTCACAGTCCGCCATCAGCACTCGCTTTTTGAATCTGCTCACCAACCGAAGTGAAAAACTCAACCGCTATGGTGCTGAAGAACTGTATCGTGTAGGGAAGGCAGAGCCAGTTGTTTTAAATCACCTGATGAACAAACTCACCGAAGGTGCCTATGAACAGCGAGGCGGCCAACACGCGGACAAGATGGCCTGGTATTGCCGAGCCCTTATCAAAATTGATTACCAATCCTACAAAACTGAAATCGATACTCTGAGCAAAGATCGAAAAGTACCCCGTAAAATTCGCCGCCACTGTGCAAAAGAAATCAAAAGGCTGGGACGCTAATAATTTCCTATTGCTTATGACTTCTGCCACCATCCTTATCGTCGAAGACCACAGCGACCTGGCCGCCAATATTGGCGACTTTTTGGAAGCCGGCGGTTTTACCGTGGATTTTGCCGCCAATGGCCCATTGGCGGTGCAGTTGGCGGCCAGCAATCACTACGACGCGGTGGTGCTGGATATTATGCTGCCGGGCATCGACGGCTATGAGGTATGCCACCAATTGCGCAACCAGCTGGGGCTGGGCATGCCCATTATCATGCTCACTGCTCGCGATACCCTGGACGACAAACTCACCGGCTTTGATCGCGGCGCCGACGACTACCTGGTCAAACCCTTTGAATTAAAAGAGCTGGAAGCCCGTATTCAGGCACTGATTCGACGCCATCGGGGTGAGCTGGAAAGCAGTACCCTGATCATCGGAAATCTGGAATTTAACACTCAAACCATGCAGGTGAGTCGCTCGGGCGAAAACCTGAAACTCTCCCCCATCGGGCTAAAGATTCTGCGTTTGTTAATGCGCGAATCTCCCAAAGTGGTGACCCGCGAACAGATTGAAATGGAAGTATGGGGTGATGACGCCCCGGACAGTGATGCACTGCGCAGCCATCTTTATACCTTGAGAAAAACCATCGACAAGCCGTTTGACCAGCAGTTACTGCACACCATTCCCGGCGTGGGGTTCAAGCTGCATAACCAGCAGTAAAGGGCACTTCTAAAAATGCACTATTTCCGCGATAGCGGCGTTGGCGTTGTACTCGAGTCCTCATGTATGACTTATACACTGCGGGTCTCCGTGCGCCGCCGCCTTGCTCTCACGAAAATATCACTATTTTTAGAAGTGCCCTATAATTAAAAAATCAGTTCAGCGCCTTTCGAGGAAATAACCGGCTTTTTTCAGCAATTCAGGCACTCCCTTTTCGCCCACAAAATGAGCGGCCCCCGCCACCACAAAGTAAGTGCCGCCTTTTTTGACATAGCCTTTTATTTTCTCCGCCATTCCCCGATTACGCTCGTACAAAAAGGCATCCACAAGGGCTTTGGACTCTTTACTGCCAGTATCCATGCTGTCTACGGTAATTTTTTCCAGCGCCTTTTCATCCCCTTGTTTCCAGGCAGTGACCATGGGTGCCATCATTTCACTGGCCATGTCCAGCTGCTCGATGGTTTCCTGTACCAGAAAATCGGCAGGCCCCAGGGAGGCCAGCAACGCCATCAACTGCTCTGAACCTTCCAGTTCAATAATTTGTTTGCCCGTTTCTGTGGCCTGCCGGAGAAAATGCACATCCAGGCCATCGCCAGGGTTGAGGCCGGATTGCGCAGCCACCAGGTAGCCCAGGGTTACCATCAATGTTCCGGGGCGCATACGGGTGTACATAGCTTCCGGCAACGGCAAATTGTGCTTTAAAAGCGAGGATTTAAGGTCGTTGAATGTTTTTTCCGAAATATGCTCGGTGAGTTTCTCCCCCGCCGGGTACATGCCGTATTTGAACAACAGCCTTTGCTCTTGAACAGCATCGACATTGAGAATATCTGCCTCAACCGCCAGTGCATCAGCGCTGGCAAAAGCCTTTTCAATCTCCTCACGCAACGGATAAAAACTGCTGTTCGCCAGGTGAATAGAGCCAAACAGATAAACCGTGGCCTCCTCTGTTTGCAATTTCCAGAACAACGCTTTGTCGTTGGCACTCCATGCGGTTCCACAAAAAACCACTAATAAAAATAATGTCGCTACGGCGGTCAATTTCCCTTTCATCGAATTTTTTACCTTATTGGCAGTCAGAAAAATGGAGCCTACCACTCCAACAAGCAATTGCCTACACAGTTGCTATACTTGAAAAAGGCTTGCCGCTTTTTTCGATTCGGTTTTTCAATGGCTGGCATTGCCTATCAATGACTGAGGATTTACAGATGAAAAGACACTATTACATAAGCAGTGATCTGGATGATCTGGAAAATGTTGAACAGGAGCTTGAAGCGCAAGGGTTTACCACTCCGCAGATTCACGTGCTGAGCCTGAATGACGCCGACGTAGCAAAGCATGAACACCTCAATGAAGTAGAAGCTGTGCTGCGCAAAGACGTGGTTAATGGCACCATCATTGGCGCGGTGATCGGTCTGCTGGCCGCCACTGTGGTGTTGTTGCTGGCCCACAGTTCAAACCTGCCAGAGCAAACAACCTGGGTACCCTTTATTTTCCTGGCCATTATTGTGCTGGGTTTTTGTACCTGGGAAGGCGGCCTGTTTGGTATTCAGGAGCCCCACAAACAATTCAAGCGCTTCCAAAAGCAACTGCAAGACGGGCAACATGTGTTTTTTGTGGACACAAAACCTGAACAGGAAACCGTTCTTGATCAAGTTGTAAACCGCCACCCCAGATTGTGCGATGCCGGTATCGGCTCCTCCACACCGGCTCTGGTTATCTGGTGGCGCAACAAGTTCTCCTGGTTTATGAAGTCCATGCCTTAGGGGGTGTTAACAATCAGTTAGCCATCAAAAGGCAAGTCCAGCTGAATAAAATCCCGCTCCGGTTGCGTATCCACAAAGCGAACGCCAATGCCCAGCAATCGCACCGGGCGGTTGCCCCGTGCAAATGCTTCATGTAAAAGCACCGCAAAGCTGTCCAGTGTCAGCTTGGGGTCATTGGCTCGCTCCAGGGTGGTCACTGTAAAGTCGTTAAACTTCACTTTAACGAACTGGCGAACCACCTGATAACTGTCATCCACAGGGCGCAAGCGCCCTTTCAGCTCAACCAATAATTCCGGCAACTTGTTCACACAACTTTTAGTGTCTGGCAAATCCGCGGCGTAGGTATGCTCCACACTCAGGGACTTCCGGCGCCGATGGGGTTTTACCGGGCGTTCGTCTTCACCGCGACTGAGTTGGTGAAGTCGCTGGCCAAATACCCCGAAGGCCTCCACCAGAGTTGTCAAATCGTGCCGCTGAAGGTCAGCACAGGTCAAAATCCCCATACGTTCCAGCTTTTTCGCCGTCACCTTGCCAACCCCAAAAATTTTATTGACCGGCAGGCGATGGACAAAATCGGCCACCTCGTCCGGGGTAATCACCAATTGGCCATTGGGCTTGTGCCAGTCGCTGGCGATTTTGGCAAGAAACTTGTTGGGGGCAATACCTGCGGATGCCGTCACGCCCACTTCATCAACAATACGCTGGCGAATTTGTTGAGCGATCAAAGTGGCGCTGCCGCGACACTGCTGGCAATCGGACACATCCAAAAACGCCTCGTCCTGCGATAACGGTTCTACCAGCTCCGTATAGGAAAAAAATATCTTGCGAATCTGCTGGGCTGCCTGCCGATATTTATCCATGTGCGGTGGAATCAAAATCAAACCGGGGCACAGGCGGCGTGCATGAGCGGACGCCATGGCAGAGCGAACGCCGTATTCACGGGCCGGATAATTACAGGTCGCGATAACCCCACGGCGGTCAGACTGGCCACCAATAGCGATGGGCAGATCCCGCAAGGAAGGATCATCGCGCATTTCTACAGATGCGTAGAAACAGTCGCAGTCGATATGGATGATTTTGCGCATGAAAATAACTGTATGTAATTACAGCTATTGTCGGATGATTTACAGAAGGTGGCAAGGATTGCGGATTAACAGTCTTGGACAACCTCCCAAGCAGTCATTGCGAGGGGCGGAGCGACGCGGCAATCTCCATCCAGCCACCGCTTATTCTCCGAGCACTCTGCCACACTGGGTGAGATCGCCGCGCTGCGCTCGCGATGAGGGACTATTGTTGCTCCGTCATTGCGAGGAGCGAAGCGACAGTGCGTCAGGTTTTATTGAGCGCGCGATACAAAAGGCAGGACGTCTTTCGTGTTACCGGGTTAATAGCTTTCCCGCGCCCAATAGGTATCCAGTAAAAAGCCCCCCACACAACCCAGAGTCAGCCACAGCGCCAGACCCCGTTCGGGAACAGTCAGCAACACCAGTGCCACGCTGAGCATCACCAACAGCGACACTCTGGGTAATTTTACCTTGTGATGAGCAGAAATCTGTTTGTCGTAGGGGAACACCAGATTCACCATGGGTGCCAGCCCCGCCACCAGAGGGCCAAGCCAGTAGATGGCCGGCTGGGTAAACAGCAGATAAGCAGAGGCGCACACAGACAGCAGTGCCCAAAAGATAAAACTGGCTCTAAAAATAATTTTCAGGGGCATTGAATCGAATATCCTTACAAGCCAACGCTACGAAATACCGAGGCCAGGGTGGTTGCCGTCGGGCTTGCCGCTGTAGGGCTGCGGCTTGTTGTCGCCTTTGCAAAACCAGCGTTTCAGCTGGTATGGCATCACAATCAACGCCGGAGTCACCAACAGGGTCAGCAGGGTGGAAAACACCAGGCCGTCGACAATGGCACTGGCCAGAGGCGTCCACCAGGACGTTACCGCGCCACCAAACCCGGCGCTGCGCTGCAAAAAGTCCACACTGAAGCCATTGGCCAGGGGCATCAAACCCACCACCGTAGTCACTGTGGTAAGCAGCACTGGCCGCAGGCGCAGTACCGCAGACAGATGCGCCGCCTCAAAAGGGCTCATATCCGGGCGGTCGCGGCGCAGGTGGTTATAGGTGTCGATCAAAACAATATTGTTGTTCACCACAATCCCCGCCAGGGCAATAATGCCCACGCCGGTCATAATAATGCTGAACGGCTGCTGGCTGAATACCAGCCCCAACAACACACCGGCGGTAGACATGATCACCGCCGAGAGAATCAGGAACGCCTGATAAAAGCTGTTGAACTGCATCACCATCATAATCAGCATCAGGAACAGCGCCAGCATACCCGCAGTAGCAAGAAACTGGAGCGATTCTGCCTGTTCTTCATTGGCACCGCGAAAGCTGATTCCCACAGCGGGGTCGATATCCACTGTTTTCAGCCACTGTTGTAGCTCTTTTACCTTAGTGTCTGCCAACACCCCTTCCAGCGTATTGGCGCGCACAAAAGCCACCTGCTCCAGGTCGATACGTTGAATACTGTCGACCTTTTGCTGAGGCACCAGTTTGACAAAACTGGCCACCGGAACCGCACCCTGCGAAGTGGTAACGCGTATATTGTCTAACGCCGACAGGTTGCGATCACTGCTGGGGTAACGCACCCGGATATCCACTTCGTCCTCGGCGTCATCCGGGCGGTATTTGCCCAGCAGCACGCCATTGGTGATCATCTGCACCATCTGCCCAACCAGGGCAACATTCACCCCGTGCATGGCTGCCTGGGCACGGTCCAGGGTGATTTCCCACTCGATACCGGGTTGTGGGGTGGTGTCTTCTATATCTCGCAAACCTTCGACATTTTCTTCAAGATGGCGGCGGATCATCCGCGCTGTGGCGAACAGTTTATCCTGGTCCGCAGAGGCCAATTGCAGCTGCAGGTCACGACCGGTTGGAGGGCCCCCTTCTATCGGGTCAGCGGTAAAATACAGTCCGGGCATATTAGCGGTGGCCTGGCGGATGGAAGCAAAGACCTCGCGGCTACTGCGCTCTCGCTCAGTGGCGTCCACCAACTCAATCAATATCTCAGCCACCTCGTCCCGATAACGGGCGCTGCCGTTATCCCCTACCCCAATGCCACTGCTGCCGGAGTACACTGCTTTTATCTCGGGGATAGATAACAGAATCCGCTCTACTTGAGCCGTTAATCCCTCACGCTCTGCCACCGACAAATTGCCCTTGGCCCGAACCGAACCCATACCGTAGTTGTTTTCCGTTTCGGTAAAAAATATGGCGCCACGCCCCAATTGCCCATAAATGATAAACACCAGGAACAACAGGGCTATGGCCGACACAAACACCGCAACCGGCTGGCGAACAAAGGCTCCCACCAGGCTGGCGTAACCCTGGCCAAAACGGGTCAGTTTTTGCGGCCAGGCGCTGTCGGACTGTGGCGCCTCAACGATACGGTGGGTTTTCTGGGCACGGCCGATCAGGGTACCCAGTACCGGTGAAAAGAACAGTGCATAAATCAGCGACCAAACCAGCACCGCAAACACGGTCACCGGCAAGTAGCCCATAAACTCTCCGGTTGTACCGGGCCACAGCATCAGCGGCAAAAACACCAGCAAGGTGGTGATGGTGGACGACATTACCGGCAGACGCATACGCCCCACCGCAACCAGGTAAGACTCTTTCATGGACTTGCCCAGACTGCGCTGACGGTCGGCGTATTCCACGACCACAATGGCGCCGTCAATCAACATACCCAGCGCCAGCAGCAAACCAAAAGCCACCATAAAATTGAAGGAATAGCCAATCAATTGCAGGATGATGGCACTGCCCAGCAGAGAGAACGGGATGCCAAAGCCCACCAACAGCCCGGAGCGCACCCCCAGGGCAGCAACCACAATAATCAATACCAGTGCCATGGCGGTAAGGATATTGCCGGACAATTCAGCGATCATCTGATAGCTGAATTCAGAGCGATCAAACATGTAGATAATATCCACGCTGGCGGGCAGCGCGTCACGACCTTCGTCGATCACCGCCTTGATTGCCTCGGCGGTATCGATTTCGTTGAATTTGTCCCGCTTGGATACCACCAGACCTATAGTGGATTTGCCATTGATATGGCTAAACCCCGAGGCGTCTTTAAAAGTACGACGCACCTCCGCGATATCTCCCAGGGTGACCACCCCCTGCTCATCAAAACGCAGTGGCAGGTTGTGAACATCCTGCCGGGTTTCAATCAAGGCGGGCACTTTTACCCCAAAACGACCCTTGGCGGTGTCGTATTCACCGGCGGGAATCAGGCGATTGTTATCCACCACCGTCTGGTAAAGTTCTTCCGCCCGCAGGTTGTAGCGCTCCAACCGCGACTGGTCGATCACCGCCTCTACCACTTCTTCCCGGCTGCCGCTGAGATTCGCTTCCAGCACGCTGGGCAGGGCTTCAATTTTATCCTGATAGCGACGGGCTATCTGAAACAGATCTCGCTCCATCACTCCATCGCCGGAAAAGGTGATCACCAGAGTGGGCTCTTTGGACGCAGACGCCTCCTGCACAAAGGGTTCTTCGGTGTCCGTGGGAAATTTCGCCTGCGCGCGATCCACTGCCACCCGCACATCCTGAATGGCGGCGTCGGAATCCCGTTCGATCTCAAACTCAATAACTGCAGTGGCTCGGCTCTCATTGCCGTAAGTTTTGATTTCCTTTATCCCTTCCACGGCTTTGAGCTCGGTTTCCATGGGCTTGATCAACAGGCGCACGGCATCTTCCGGGGATATGCCATCGTGAAACACCGAGACAATCACAAAGGGCGCATTGACGTTGGGGGCCACTTCCAGGGTCATCATCTTCTGTGAGGCAAGCCCGGCGATCAAAATAAACGCCAGTATGGACAGGGTCGCCCGGGAATGGCTGATGGCTTTGTCGAGCAGTTTCATAACACCGGCGACTCCGCAGTAAGCACCTCATCAGCAGCACCGCTGCCAACCACTTTTGCCTCCACCTGTTCACCGTTGGCGACGTACTCCTGGCCCACGGTCACCAGCAAAGCGCTGTCGGGCAAGCCCAGCACCCAAACACCGTCACTGTCGTCACCGACAATCTGAACTTCCTGGAATTGCACCCGATAACTGTCATCCAGCAGGCGCACACCGATTTCGCCACTGTCTCCCAAGCCAAGCACGCTGGAGGGAATACGCTGGGCCAATAATTCCCTGGTCGAGACATTGAATTGCGCGGTCAGTCCAGCCCGCAAACGGCTGTTAGCGTTATTGATGGTGGCTTCAATGCGATAAGTGCGAGTCGCAGCAGACGCCTGTTGCCCCAGATAGGTAATCGCCCCACTAGCCCGGCTGCCATCTACCAGCTCTACCTCCGCAGGACTGCCCAGTGAAATCTTCTGAACCTGCTGTTCAGACACCTGAGCCACCACTTTCAGAGGGGAGATTTCCAACAATTGACCGCAGTTGTCGCCGCGATTCATAAAATCACCGATTTCCACCGGGCGAGTTTCCACAATACCGGCAAAAGGCGCGCGAATATCAATGTTCTGCAAGTCCAGTTGGCGTCTTTTCAAATCAGCGCGGGCGCGCTCCAGGCCACTTTTGGCCTCGGCAATGGCGAGCTCCGATTGCAGCCCCTGTTGTTTGAGTTTGGCAACTCCCTGGTGGCGCAATTGCGCCTCTTTAAGAGCGGCACTGGCTTCGTCCAGGCGCTGCTGGCGATCTTCCACCGCCAGGCGACACACCACATCGCCAGCCGCCACCTGCTGACCGCGTTCTGCTGGCACCGCCACCACCCGACCCGACACCTCTGCCCGCAAGTCCACTACCCGATTGGGTTCGGTACGCCCCCGGGCGCTGAAGCGGCTGGCATAGGGTTGGGTCTGAAACCATTGTGCGGTAACCAGAGTGCGCTGATTATTTGCAGTATCGGCCTTCTCCTCCACCTGCGGCGCCTTCCACATACCTGTTACAAACCACAACAGAGTCGCCAGAAACACCAGCAGCGCAATACGAACATTCTTGCTCACCGAACAACCCTCGACAATAAATCCCTAAAGAAAAGGCCAGCCACCAAGCCAGCACTGCGAGGGTATACTAAACCAATAGCGGCAATTACGGAATAGGTATTCTGGAATAACTGTTCTGGAATAAAAATCAGCCGAGCGCCATATCCAATGGCTTGTCCTCAACCGTCAGAGCGCCCAGTTCATAGTTCAGATAAATCAAACGCTCCGCCAGTTTCGCCGCCTGAGCTGCCAGGCCATGGAGGTGTTCAATAGAACCCTCGCGCCCCAGGTTGGGTGCGCTGTCGTAGGGTTTGGTGGCCAGTTGGTTGTCGGGGAATTTGTGGCGGTAGCAGTCGTTGCGCCAACGCAACACATGCACCAACTGTTTGTAGAGGCAGATCTTGGTGGGAATATGAATTTCCTGGTGATAATCCAGGTCCCCCAGCTGATCAAAGTCCACCGCAAACACGGTGACTGATCGGCCATTTGCAGGGACGCGTACGTAATTTCCGCGAGGCTTGCGGGTCAGTTGGCCGATATCGCCAAAAATTTCTCCGGCGTGCAGTTCGGTCAGCAATGTGGACTCATCGCGAGCCAATACCTCCAGCTCACCGCGCACCAGAAAATAGAGCCAACAATCCAGCCCACCGGGGCTGAGGACAATATCACCGGGCTCGAACAACAGTACCCTGGAATGCTTCAGCAGGCCTTGATACTGGTCCTCGTTCTGTTCACGAATTTCCCGAAACAGATGCAAAGAGGCAATTCGGCGTTGCAGCTCAGTGTCCTCAACATCGGACGCGTTAAAAATTTTCATACTTCTCCTGCAAGAGGAAATAATTGTTGTTATTAACCTGAATCCGTGACTTCAGAGTGGATGCAGAGCGTAAGATATTGGTTTCACAGTGGAATTGAAAAATCTTAGCTTCACCCGTCGGTTAAGTGGGTACATTCTCAGCTAAGAAAGTCAAACCGCTGTGGAATCAAGAGCTTGTGCTATGCGCCGCTCTGGAGTTACGGATTCAGGATTAAATATGACGCCACTGTCACCCGCATACTAACTGCCCCTGCCAATGACGCCAAGACTCTCTTTGGCAGTACAAATTGTTAGCGCGTCTTGCATCCCCTGGGTTTGTGACCCAAGTCACAGACCAAACAAACGCAGATCGCTTTTTGAAGATAACTTGTTCTGCAAATCCCTGCGAAAGTGGTAATTTTGTATTAAATAAAAACAACATCCAATACTTTATAACTATTTGGGCAGGGTAAAATGAGCACTTCACGTTTACTGACGCTGTTGGCAGCCGGTGTTATCTCGCTGTGCAGCAGTATCAGCCTGGCAAACACCGATAACTTGATTCTCAACGGGGCCTCCAGTTATCGCGACCTGGGCAATGATAAATTCCTGGCAGCGCTGTATCTGGAACTGCCCAGTAATAATTACGAAAGCATTATTTCCACCACCACCGCCAAGCGCATGGAAATGCGCCTGACCAGCCGTTATTCCAAGCGCCGCTGGGTCAACCTGTGGATGCAAAGCATTGCCATCAGCAACAGCAACAAAACTTTCAACGCTCTGGCAGAACCTCTGGTGGAGGTATTCAACCAACAAAAAGGCGACCTTGAGCCCGGTGATATTGTCGCCATAGAAATGAAGGGCGACCGCTGTTTTTACCAAGTGAACGGAGTCACTCTGACAGGCGACCTGCCCGGCGAACTGTTCAACCTGTTCGCCAACGCCTGGATCGGCAAGGCTCCCCCCAGCGCCGACTTCCGCGATGCCATACTGGGCGTAGATGTGGACACCATTGCCCTGCAAGACCAACTGGCGCAAATTCAGCCACCAGAGGCCCGTGTTCAGGCAATCCAGGAATGGATTGCCCCGCCTGAGCCCGAGATCGACGAGGCCCAGCTGCTGGCAGAACAAAAAGCCAAAGAGCAAGCGGCCGCAAAAGCCGCTGCACTGGCAGCAGCAGAAGCTGAAAAAGAGCGCACCCTGGAAAACGATGCCCTGCCCACACACGCCACAGTGGTACCAGGCGCAGAACCAGACACCGCCGCTATCGCCCTGGCCGCCGCCAAACAGTTTGTTGATCAACAGGCGGTTTTGCCACCTGCTGAACCTGATACCGGGCTTGCGGGAACCGAACTTGAGGGAACCGCGCCAGAAGCCGTCGAGTCTGAAGTGGCCACAGCAGATGGGGCTCCCGAGGAGGTATTCTCGGTATCTTCCGCATTGGCGGTGAAAGACTATGTCCGCAGTGCCAAACAACAGATATACAAATCCCTGAAATATCCCGTCAGCGCCCTGGATCGGGGCTATCAGGGGCAGGTGCGACTGAATATTGAGGTAGATCGCAACGGCAAACTACTCAACGTAGCCGCAGCGCAAAAAAGCCCTTACAAAACCCTCGACCGCGCCGCCATCCGCGCGGTAAAGAAAGCGGCCCCTTACAAACCATTGCCACAAGAAATCGCCGACGAAACTCTTAGTCTGTCAATTCCGTTCAAATTCGCCTTGGTTGACTGAACCCTAGGGTCTGTTAACGTTTCATATCCGCCTCTGTTGGGACTGAAAAGGCGTCCATCTAGGCGCGAGGAGAGTGATTTGGTCATTCCAAATGAGCGACGAGCAACAACGAGGGGCGCCTTTTCAGACCCAACCCGAAGGGCTGAGGCTATTTTTGCGCTCCACTGCGTTGTAAATCGCTTATGTAGAATGACTACACGGCACTCTTTACGCCTTGTTGAGCACAAAAATCGCTCTCAGCAGTGGTGGATATGAAACGTTAACAGACCCTAGACTCATGGGGCTACAATGCCCCCATGAGTCTTTTTGCCGCCGCCAATATTTCTCAACCCCTGAACCAGTTGGGGGAGCCCTTTTATTCTCAAGTCAGGCCCCAGGGGTTACACAACCCGGTGTTGGTGCACCAGTCGCACAGCGCGGCCGAACTGCTGCAACTGTCCCCGCAACAATTATCCAGCGAAGAATTTCTCCATCTGGCCAGTGGCAACAGCTACTTCGAGCCCTGCCCACCGCTGGCCACTGTCTACAGCGGCCACCAGTTCGGGGTTTACGTACCGCAACTGGGGGATGGCCGAGCCCTGTCACTGGGCACCGTAAAAGGGCCGCAGGGTGAATGGGAAATGCAACTCAAGGGAGCAGGCCAAACCCCCTACTCCCGCTTTGGTGATGGCCGCGCGGTGATGCGCTCCACAGTGCGCGAATACCTGTGCAGCGAAGCCATGTACGGGCTGGGCATTGACACCACTCGCGGGCTGTCTATCACCACCGGCAGCGATAAAGTACAACGGGAAACCGTGGAACCGGCGGCAGTTTTGATCCGCCTGGCCCGCAGCCATGTGCGCTTTGGCTCGTTTGAATATTTCCACTACACCGGCCAACACCAACAGGTAAAACAGCTGACCGATTACGTGATCTCACGCCACCACCCGGACCTGCAAGAAAGCAAAGACGGCTATTACCGTTTTCTGCAACGCAGCGTCAGCGCCACCGCCAAAATGATCGCCCACTGGCAGGCGGTGGGTTTTACCCACGGGGTAATGAATACCGACAACATGTCCATACTCGGAGACACCATCGACTACGGCCCCTTTGGTTTTATGGACGACTACCAGCCGGATTTTGTCTGCAACCACTCCGACGAACACGGCCGCTACGCCTTTAACCGCCAGCCCGCTATCGGCCTGTGGAACTGCAACGCTCTGACCCACGCCCTTTCCAGCCTGCTGGATTCCGAACAGCTGACCGAAGCGCTGCAACAGTACCAACCAACTTTTTTGAATACGCTGGCAGAACTGATGGCTACCAAGCTGGGGCTGGCAGAACAGCTAGCCGATGACGGCCAGTTAATTGATAGCCTGCTCGATATTATGGCGAACAACCGCGTTGACTACACACTGCTGTTTCGGCGTCTGTGCAATTTTGACAACGATGGCAAAAACGAAAAAATCGCCGAGCTGTTCCACAACCCCGGTGACTTTTACTGCTGGGCGCAAAGTTACCGCGAACGGCTGCAACAACAAGCGCTGCCGCAACCGCAGCGCTGTGCCGCCATGAAAAGGGCCAACCCGAAATACATATTGCGAAACCATATGGCGGAAGTGGCCATACGCAAGGCGGAAGATCAGCAGGACTATTCGGAGATTGACCGATTGATCACCCTGCTGGCGTCACCATTTGACGAACATCCGGGTATGGAACAGTACGCCGAACTGCCGCCAGAGTGGGCAAAAGGACTTAGTTTAAGCTGCTCGTCTTAAAGCAAGTGGTATTTCGGTGGATTACGCCTACGGCTAATCCCCCCTACTTTTTACTTCGGCTTCGGCCTCATCCCCCGCCCCCAGCATCAGGCCAATCCAGCGGGTAGATTCATTATTTTCCAAGGCAATCTTCACCATAATGGTAAGCGGTATCGACAGCAGCATGCCCACCATTCCCAACGCCCAGCCCCAGAACACCAATGACAGAAACACCACCAGGGCCGACAGGTTCAACCCCTTGCCCATCACTCTGGGCTCAATTCCATTGCCCACAATGGTGTTAATAGCCAGATATCCCACCGCCGTCCACAGCGCCGAGAAGGGCCCCAACTGCACCAGAGCCAGCAAAGTCGGCGGCAGCGCCGCCAGAATGGAACCCACCGTGGGCACAAAGTTAAGCAGAAACGCCAACATCGCCCACATAACCGCGTAATCCACACCAATAATCAGCAACAGGATATAAGCCAGCAAACCGGTGCCCAGGCTGATCAGGGTTTTCAGACCCATGTAGTTATTGACCACCTTGCTAAAACGCTCCAGCGCTTCCAAAGCACCGGTACTGCCACCCCTGGCATGCACCAGTTTGGCGGCAAAGCCCGCTTCTTCGGCGAGGATAAAAATCACCGTCAGCAAAATCATAAAGGCGTTGGCCATGGTGTCGCTAAAGCCCGCCACCACATTGCCCGCCATTTTCATGGCCACGGCGGGATTAATCACCTCTTTTAACTGCTGGGGATCGGCGTTCACCCCCATTCCCACCAGCCACTCCACCAGCCCGGAAGACATTTCCTGCAAACGCAACTGATACTGGGGCAAGTCGTTGTTAAAGTCCCTGACTGCACCACCCACCACAGCACCCACGGCAATACCCGCCAGTACCACCGAGAGAATAATCAACGAAATGGCAACGCCGGAAGGCACCCTGCGCGCTCGCAACCAGCTGAGCAATGGCGAGCACAACATGGCGATAAAAACCGACAGCAAAAATGGCACCAGCAGCGAAGCTGCCTGTTTCATCCCCGCCACCACAATCACAAAGGCAGCGGTCAGCAACAAAAAGCGCGCCACTGGCGAGAGAGGTTCACCTTGAACAACCATAACTATTCCCTGAGACAAAAAATTCAGGGCAGTGTAAACCAGCTTTTGGTCAAGAGTAAGCGGGGGGCATCAAAAGCCTGCTGTCATCCCGAGCGCAGCGAAGGGTCTCTTGCCTGGGTAAAGGTAGGGTTCAGGGTTTATTCCGGCTGCGCAATTTTTCCAGCATTTCTGCAATCTCCGTCATGCCCTGTTCCGTCAACAACCTCCCTTCACCACCCACATATTCCCTCTCTGATATTTCCGCACACCGCTGCCGCAGCGCTTCCAGTTCGCTATCGTACTGAATGGGTATGCCGATAAACACATCCCAGTCGCTTTCACTGGCGCTGCCGTCTACCACCATTTGCAACAGGGTAACGACGTTGCTGTGATCAATGCGATACACCGGCGTACCGAGGCGAACAAATACCCACAGGGTAATTGCCAGCACCGCCAGGGTCAGAATCAAGGTAACCAGGTAGCCCACAGCTGCTCCGGGGGGATAAACAGCTTGAGTGTAAACGCTATACGTTACTGCGTCATTGCGAGAAGCCGCAGGCGACGCGGCAATCTCCATCAACACACTGCCAAATTCAGGAGGTTGCCGCGGCCTTCGGCCTCGCAATGACGGAGGTTTTTAGAAAGTCTTGGTAAAGGTCACCCCGCCCCACAGCAGATTGCGATCACCCTCCCCCTGCTTTAATTCCGACGATTGCCCGCGCACCATGTAGCTGACGCGATAGCCGCCATCGAATGTCAGGGTGTAACCGGCCCAGGCTTCCAGCAGCAGGTGCTCCACCTCGCCGCTGCCGTAACTGACCGCACTGTCCCGAAACTGCCCCTGTAACAGCGCATTGTAGGCCCGGGCTTTGGCGGAAAATCCCGCCCAGAAATAACGCTCCGGCTGGGAAACAACCGCAATTTCACTGCTCTGCTGACCGTAACTGGCCAGTTGCGGATTAAATGACCACCAGGGGCTGTGAATATCGCCAGCGCGCAGGTTAATGCTCCAGCTCGCCTCCGACAGATACCCCAAAGAGCCCTGTACGGTGGTTTTTACTTCCAGGTTATTGCTGTTGAGATTCCAGTTTTTCTGTTTGGCCACGGCGTAGCGGGCAGTCAACTCGCCGCCATCGGATATCTGATTGTTCCAGCCATTGGCCCGGTCGCCACCCAGCACATCGTGAAGCTGATTTTGCAGACTGCCCACCAGAGGCAAGCCGAGAAGCCCAACCGTAAAGCTGCTGTTCCAGGCGGTGTTATTCTCCACATCCACCTGCTGACGCACACTGCTCAGGTACACCAGGCTGCTGTAAGGGCGCTCACCCTCAAGAGCCTGGGACGTCTCGATATTGTCCGGGGTAAAAGCGAGCACACCGGTTTCCAGTGATACCCGCTCGATACTGTCGTCCGGCTCGCCAGCCACACCAAAACCACGGTCCAGCCAAGTGAGTGCGCGATAGGGGGAATACCAACTGTCTCTGGCCCCTCTGCCGGAAAGTGCCAGGCTGATACCGTAGGTGTAATCCCGGTCGCGGCTGCCGGGCAGCAGAATGTCGTTGTCAAAAGACAGTGCCCAATTGTCCCACTTGGGGCCTTTGGGCGTTTCTGCATCGGCGCTGTACACCGCCGTATCGTCAATAAAATGGTTCAGCTCCTGGTTCTGGTCACCATTGGCAAAGGCGGGAGCAGCAATCAAAGGGGCGGCGAGTAATGGAGTACGTAACAAAGACGACAGCTTGTAAGTCATGGCCAGTTATCCATATTGATGATTATTTGAAAGATTCAATCAATATGACCGGTCGTCTTATTTTTGGTTCAACAATACAACAGATTGATGATCAGGCGCGTAACAATTGGGGAAAGTGAGCGAGAAAACAGTCCAGCGGCTCGCTGTTTTTGGTGGCTTTCATGCGCAATAGCGCCCCCTGCCAAGCGTTGAACAGAAAATCCGCCAGCGGGCCAATCTCCACCTGCGGGCCAATATCACCTCGGCGCTGAGCGTCTTTCAACACCACCGCAATCTGCTGCGTATTGCTTTTGAGTACCGTTTTTACCGCCAGGCGAATGGCCATACTGCTGTCGGCCATCTCCTGACACATATTGCCCAGGAAGCAACCAACCTGAAATTCGTGGTCGCACACCTCCTGAGCGTGATGCACAAAATAGGTACGCAGCCGATCCAGTGGTTCCTGCTGCGGGTTACTGAGCAGTTTTTCGTTGGCCTGGTACCCCTCAGCTGCGGCACTTTGCAGGGCCTCCACCGCGAAGGCCTCCTTGCTGTCAAAATAATTGTAAAAAGAGCCCTTGGGTACCCCGGCTGCCTCCACGATATCGCGGACACTGGTGCCGTTGTAGCCCCGGGTTTTCATCACCTCAATACCGGAATAGAGAATGTGCTCTTTCTTGGATAGCCGTTTATTCATGTATCTGGTCCCTTTAAGCGACTGATCAGTTTACCCCAATCGGTTACAACAGCCGCACTGTATCCCCCAGAGCAATCTCGCCACTGCGTATTACCTTGGCACAGAGCCCGCCGTGACCGTACATGGCGGCAAAACCGCCGGGGCCCAGTGCTTCCTCCATACGGCTGCACGGGTGGCAGAGAGCGGTTGCCTCAAATTCGGCCTCACCAATGACAAAGTGGCGGTGGCGCAGAGCCAGCACATTAATACCGGACACCACCAGATTGCGGCGCAAGGTATTCGGGTCAATGGCCTCGCGGCCCAATATGGCGGCAACAGCGGCGATATGCTCCTGGCTGATCAGTGTCACCTGGCGGCCGGAACCGGGGGTTTTCAGGCAGCGATGGTCGCCTTCCAGCCCCAGATTTTCCAGAGCACGCACCCACTCCACTTCCAGCAATGTCGCACGGCGCTCTGGCCGCAGGCCAATCCAGCGCAATGTGCCGGGGGCCATTTGCTCCGTATAACGCTTCAATAAACCGTGGGGAGTGCTCATACTTACCATTATCCTCTGGAACTTCTACATCGACGCGCAGCCCAAGTGCCATCGCTAATTCAACAGGAAAAAACCATGAAAACAAAGGTTTTGTTTCTGGCGCTGATTTTGGTGGCGCCATTCAGCTACGCGGTTGATGAAATCAACACCGGATTCTGGGGCAATACCGCCATCAAGGGCTACGACACCGTGGCTTACTTTACCGAAAACCGCGCGGTTAAAGGCAGTAAAAAATTCCAACATTCCTGGAAAGGCGCCAACTGGCGTTTCAGCAGTCGGGAAAACCTGGAACTGTTCAAAGCCAACCCGGACACGTACGCCCCTCAATACGGCGGCTACTGCGCCTGGGCGGTGGCACAAAACGACACTGCCGGTATCGACCCGGATCAATTCACTGTCCTCAATGGCAAGCTGTACCTGAACTACAACAAATCCATCAACGACAAATGGACAAAAGACCGCGACCAGTACATCATCGACGCCGACAAATACTGGCCCGAATTGATAGATTAGCTGATAGATTATTAAACCGGCAACCTTATAGGTTGCGTTTAATAATGCGGCACAGGGATGTGCCGCTGCTGGCGCAGCCAGCGCGAGCTCAATAAAATCAAGCACTTCCGCGCAAGTGCGTCAGGTTTTATTGAGCGCGCAATAGAAAAGGCAGGACGCCTTTTCTATTCCCGGGTTAATAGATTCCTGCATCATTCAGGAGATTGCCACGCTACGCTCGCAATGACGGGGTGGGTATATTTCGTCATCGCGAGCGCAGCGTGGCGATCTCCATCCGGGTACTTCGGTGTCGGGAGATTGAGGCGCTACACACGCAATGACCGGTTGTTTATAAACTTTATGACAAAACTCTCCCCCACTGCCCGCATACTGCTTTCCGCCGTTGCCGCCTTTCTTGGTTACGGCGCCTGGACGCTGTTGGTCAACAGCGATGGCGACTTGATATCGGCCATGAGCTACGCCCTCTGCTACGGCAGTTACAGCTTTGCCATGACCCTGGCCACCAGCGGCCTGCTGGAGTTTCTCTACCGCCATTTTGCCCACCATTATAAAGGCACGATAGTGGCAGGCATTGTTACCTGCCTGCTGCTTTATGCTGGTGCCTGGTGCGTCAACTACGCCGCCGGCACACCCAACATTTTGCTCACTATTTTACCGGGGGCCGGCTTCAGCACCCTGTTTGTGATCTCCTACCTGATGACCCTCAGCAAAACCGTAAAGGTACATCGATGAGGCGTGCACGGGCCGGCTTTGTCCTCTTGCTGCTGATACTGCTGTCCAGCGCCGGTTGCACCACCAAAATTGCCTACAATTACGCCCACTGGTGGGCCAACTGGACAGTGGATGATTACATCGACCTCAACCGCGAACAAAAAGCCTTTTTCAAAAGCGAATTTCGCCAGTTACACCAATGGCACCGGCAAACCCAGTTGCCGCTGTATGTCAGCTTTCTGAAACAAACCCAGGCTCAGTTATCCGCCCCCAGCGTAAGTGCCGAAACCCTGCACCAACAGATTCTGGCCACCCAAAGTCTGCTGGAAAACAGCAAACAACAAGCCACCGCTCCGCTGGCGGAATTACTGGAATCACTGTCGGCAAAACAGCGGGACAAACTGCTGGCAACCCTGCAAAAAGAAACAGCGAAATATCGTAAAAAGAACACCTACAAAAATGACGATAAGCGCCACAAAGTCCAACAAAAATCCATGGGGCGTTTTGTCAAAAAATGGCTTGGGCCGCTGTCCAAACAACAAAAACAACGCATCCAGGAATGGTCTGTGCAAACCCGGCCAATGGCGGAACTGGATGCCGGGCAGCAACAACTCTGGCAGGAAAAATTTTCCTCAGCTATTGCCAGTGAGCAAGCGGACGCCATCAAACTGTTTCTGGATGACTACCTGCTGGACGACGAAAGTTTGTGGACGGCGGAATATCGCCAAAACGTGGAATACAACCGATCATTGATCAGGGAATTATTGATCGACCTGCTCAACAACCGCAGTGACAAACAACGCCGCCACCTGGACAAAAAGCTGCAACGCCTGATCGAAGATTTTCAGCAGTTAGGAAACAAAGTCAGTATGCGACAGCCCACCCCGAATGGCCGCCAGGCGCTCGGCTAGTTCATCTTTCTGGTACGGCACCGCCGACACCTCCCCCCAAACAGGCGCGGGCCAGGCCGGGTCACCGCGATAGCGCACAATATGGTGGCAATGCAATTGCGGCACCATATTGCCAAGGGCCGCCAAGTTTAATTTATCCGCCTCAAACACCTTCTCCAACACCTCAGACAACACACAGGATTCGGCCATCAAGCGGGTGCGATCCTCGCCGTTGAGCTGGTGTACTTCCGTTACATCCGCCCGTTGCGGCACCAGAATAAACCAGGGGTAGTTGGCGTCTTTGTGCAGCAGCAACAAGGACAGGGGAAAACGGCCCACCACAATGGTGTCCTTTTGCAGTTGCGGATGGAGTGTAAATTCCTTCATGGCTGTACCCTTTGCGGTTGGATACGTAGAATACGCCTTTTTTGCGACAATTTTTAGACTAATCACTTTTAGGACAAGCACCACATGCGCGCCACCCGCTTTCTGATTGCCACCCAAAAAGAAACCCCTGCCGACGCCGAAATTATCAGCCACCAGCTGATGCTGCGCGCCGGCATGATCCGCAAACTCGCCTCTGGCCTGTATAACTGGCTGCCCCTGGGCCTGCGGGTTCTGCGCAAAGTGGAAAATGCCGTGCGCGAAGAAATGAACAACGCCGGTGCCCAGGAGCTGCTGATGCCGGTGGTGCAACCGGCGGAGCTGTGGCAGGAATCCGGCCGCTGGCAGCAATACGGGCCAGAATTATTGCGCATCAACGACCGCCACCAACGGGATTTCTGCCTGGGCCCCACCCACGAAGAAGTGATCACCGACCTGATTCGCCACGAAATTCACAGCTACAAGCAACTGCCCACGAATTTCTATCAGATTCAAACCAAATTCCGCGACGAAATCCGCCCCCGTTTCGGCGTGATGCGGGCGCGGGAATTTCTGATGAAAGACGCCTACTCCTTCCACACCAGCCAGGAGTCCCTGCAGCAAACCTACGACGACATGCACACCGCCTACTGCAAAGTGTTTGAGCGTCTGGGGCTGGACTACCGCCCGGTGTTAGCGGATACCGGCGCCATCGGCGGCAGCTTCTCCCACGAATTTCACGTACTGGCGGAATCCGGCGAAGACGCCATCGCCTTCAGCAGCGGCAGCGACTATGCCGCCAATGTGGAAAAGGCCGAGGCTCTGGCACCCCAGGGGCAGCGCCCTGCCCCATCTGCGGAACTGGCCAAGGTACACACCCCCGGCGCTCGCACCATTGCGGCGGTAAGTGAACTTCTCGGTACGGAACAACAGCAGAGCATCAAAACCCTGATAGTGCTCGGCCAGCAAGACGACAACGGCCAGCAACCCCTGGTAGCCCTGGTGCTACGCGGCGACCACGAACTCAACGAATTGAAAGCCGAAAAACTGCCCGCTATCGCCTCCCCCCTCAGCTTCGCCCCGGAAGAACGCATCAAGGCAGAACTGAGCTGCAATGTGGGCTCCCTGGGGCCAGTGAATATCGGTATCGACGTGATTGTGGATCGCGACGCCGCGCAATTGGCAGATTTTGTCTGCGGCGCCAACGAAGACGACTACCACCTCACCGGCGTCAACTGGCAGCGGGACTGCCCCCTCAACGAAGTGGCCGATATCCGCAACGTGGTAGCCGGTGACGCCAGCCCGGACGGTAACGGCGTACTGGAAATCAAGCGCGGTATCGAAGTTGGCCATATATTCCAACTGGGCACAAAATACTCCGAAGCCATGAACGCCAAAGTTCTGGACGAAAACGGCAAGGAAACCCTGATGACCATGGGCTGCTATGGCATTGGCGTCAGCCGCATTGTCGCTTCTGCCATCGAGCAGAATCACGACGACAACGGCATTATCTGGCCCGATGCCCTGGCGCCCTTCCAGATCGCCCTGGTGCCCATCAATATGGGCAAGTCGGAACAGGTGAAGGAAACCTGTGAACGGCTTTACAGCGAACTCAGCGCCGCCGGGTATGATGTACTCTTTATGGACGAACCCAAAGCCCGCCTGGGTGCAATGCTGGCAGATACCGAATTAATGGGCCTGCCCCACCGCCTTGTGGTGGGCGACCGCGGCCTGGCCAACGGCACCGTGGAATACAAAAACCGCCGCGCCAGTGATAACCAGGATATTGCCGTGAACGACGTTATCGATTTCATTAAGAGTAATGTGGCGCACTAAACTTTTACAAACCACTGTGCTGTTGTTGCTGGCCTGCCCCCTGTGGGCAGAGCCAGGCAATGAGCCGCAACAACCGGAAAAAGAACTGGTAGACCTGCTGCGCCAGGCCGCCACAGACAGCACCGGATTTGAAGACAAATACGACGCCCACGTATGGCTGGCCAGTAAAAACGGCCCGTTAAAGCGATTTGTCAAAGACGAAAAGAAACGCCTGGAACTGCTGAAAAAAATTCACCGGGAAGCCAACCGCGCCGGAGTTCATGCGGAAATTGTGCTGGCGGTGATCGAAATTGAAAGCGGCTTCGACCGCTACGCCATCTCCCACGCAGGCGCCCGCGGCATGATGCAGATAATGCCCTTCTGGAAAAAAGAGATCGGCCGGGAAGACGACAACCTGTTCAACACCGACACCAACCTGCGCTACGGCTGCACCATTCTCAAATACTACCTGGACAAAGAAAACGGCAAAGTCGCCGACGCCCTGGCCCGCTACAACGGCAGCTACGGGACCTATAAATACGCGGGGAAGGTGTTGGATGCGTGGTCCAAATACTGGAAATAATCACTCCCTGTCATTGCGAGGAGCGAAGCGACGCGGCAACCTCCTGAATATGACAGTAAACTGAACGAGATTGCCGCGGTCGCTTCGCTCCCTCGCAATGACGGGTTATAGCCAGCCTCGTCATGGCGAACTCAGCGAACCAATCTCCATCAAACCACTACAAAATTTCATCATACAAATCCCGCCATTCAGGACTACCGGATTCGATAAGATTTATCTTCTTCATCCTCGAACCACCTTTGAGCTGCTTTTCACGGGTAATGGCCGATTCCATACTTTCACAAATTTCGTAGTAAACCAGTAAATCCAGGTTGTACTTTTTACTGAAACTTTTAACCAAATGCTGCTTATGTTGCCAAACGCGTTGAATCAAGTTGCTGGTGACGCCGACATATAGAACACCGTCAGGGCGGTTTGAAAGGATATAGACAGCGGGCTTCTTCATAGTTGTTCTTCCTTGAATTCAGGTTTCACTGTCATTGCGAGGAACCGCAGGCGACGTGGCAATCTCCATCAGAGTGGCAGAGGTGTCAAGAGATTGCTTCGTCGCCTGCGGCTCCTCGCAATGACAAGGTTAAACATGGCACGTCATCGAGCAAATACCCACGTCATTGCGAGCGCAGCGAAGCAATCTCCCGCTTATTCCACCTCACTCCACCTCGTGACAAACCACCTCAATATTATGCCCGGAAGGGCCGATCACAAAGGCGGAGTAATAATTGGGGTGGTAGTGTTCACGAATACCGGGGGCGCCATTGTCCAGCCCACCGGCAGCCAGGGCAGCCTGATAAAACTCATCAACCTGGGCGCGATTTTCCGCTCGTAAGGCAATATGCATGGGCCTTTGTGGTAACTCATGCTGACCAACCCACAGCTCCGGTTTACCCTCCGGGCCGTAGCCAGCCCAACCGTCCACCTCCAGTACCAAGGCAACCCCCAAAGGCTGCAATGCCTGGTCCAGAAACGCTTTGCTGCCAGCCAGGTCGCTTACACTCAGGCTAATATGGTCGATCATTTCACACACCTTTTGTTATTGGTTTGAAATCCTAAATGTATCAACCAACGTATCAAATATCGAGTACCACCTGAGCACCTTTGGCAGACTTTTTGGTGGACTGTTTAAGACTCGCCCGATCTGCCGCCACGCCCAGCGCCAACAGCTGCTCCAACACCGCCTGCGCACGACTTTCTGCCAACATCAACAACGCCGCCGGGTCGATGGCCTGGTGGCCGAGCAACTCATCGTAAAGGGCGCTGGCCGGGCGTTCGGCCATATCGCGGTCGGGAAGAACACGGCGGTAAAGTTGAACCACGGCTTTCGACCAGCGCTCATCGCGCTCTGTGCGGGATTGTTCGTCTATTCCCGCCTTTTGCAAGCGCTTGTCCAGTTGCCGCTGCTGCAATAAAGCACCGTCTTTTTCCGGGTCGTACTGCCCCTGCAGGGTCAGCTTCAGGCTGGGGCGTTTGGCCAATGCCAGGGCCAGCATTGCCACCTTTTCCCGGGAGCGCTCGCTCAAGGTCACCGCGCCGGGGGCAAAGGGCACCCGCTGTAAATCGTCTTCAGCCCCTACCAGGCTACCCAGCAACTTGAAGGGCGACGCCACGGTTTTGACAATCAGGTTCTGAAAGGCCGACCACACCACAGAACTGACGATAAACGAAGGGTCTGCCAGATCACCACTGACCGGCACATTCATATTAATTACACCGCTCACATCCTTGAGCAGTGCCACCGCCGCCCCCAGCGGCAAACTGACCGCGTTCGGGCTGTCCACTTTTTTACCCAGCGACAGCTGTTCGATGCGCACCTTGTTTTGGCCCTTCAAACGGTTATCTTTTACCTGATAACCCAGAGTCAACTGCAACTGCCCCTGGTCAATGGCGCGCCCCACGTAAGTGCCACTGTAGGGGCTGAGGCTGGGTACCTCCAACGCGTCCAGCTCGAATGCCAGGTCGAGATTCAGGCTCGGCGCGGTTGGCCCCAGGGTGCCGCTCAGGGCGATGGGCGCGTATTCATCCACCAACCCCTTGAAGCTGACTACTGCCGCTTGATCACCACTGGAGTGAAAGCCGGTAACCGTGCCAGAAAGCTGTTCCAGGCTGGCGGCAAAAGGCTGCGCTAGGCTGGCATCGGAAAAAGCCAACTGGCCATTGTCGATGGCCACTTCTTTGATGGCCAACTGCCAGGGCGAGCCAGAGCCGCTGTTGTCTGCCTCCGCTTCCCCGGTACTGCCCTGCCCTACTAAACCCTGCCCTACTAAACCCTGCCCCATAAAACCCTGCAGGTTGGTATTGCCATCGGCGTCAATGGCAAAGCGGGCATGGGGCTTTTTCAAAGCCAGCCGTTCCACAGAAGCACGTTGCTGTACAGCATCCAGTTGCAAGTCATCAATGGCCAACTGTTGCCAGACCAACAAGGGTTCGCCGCTGTCAGCTTCCACCGACAGGTTGTCAATCTGGCTGCTGCCACTGATTTTGGCCAGGGATTGATTGTTAAACTCCAAGGCCAAATCCGTACTCAACAAGCCTCGCAGCCTGCCATTAATCTGCCCTGCCAAAAAGCCGTTAATGTCGGCCAATGGCAGTTGCAGCCCCAGCTGTAATTGCCCGTTCAATGACTGGAGAGCCAATTTACCCGCCAGGGTAAAGCGACCGGATTCCTGAATACGCCCACTGACATCAATATCCAATGGCCCCTTTTCCGGCAGGCGAACATTGGCGATGTCCACAGACAGGGAAACGCGACTGCTCACCGGCTCCGGCCCCGACATATCGGTATAGGCCAGTTGCCGGGCGTCGATGGAAAGGCTGTCGATATAAATTACCGGGGGCTCGCCTGGCTCGGTATTCTCAGACGGGGGCAATGCCTGTTGGTGGCGAAGGATATCCGCAAAACTGTATTCGCCGTCTCCCAACACCCGCAGGTGACCGTAAAACCCGGTCAGGGTAATGTCGCGCAGATAAAAACCCTCTGACGACAAAGTGCGCCAGATGGCCGGCACAATAACCAACTCGTCGAAACTCGCCAGCGACTTGCCGTCCGGGTCGTGAATGGCTAACCCCTCCAGCCCCACTTCCAGACTCAACGGGTTTAACCAACTGCCCGCCAACACCAGCTGCCTGCCGGTTTGTTGCTGGAATATTTCCTTTAACTGCCAATTGAGAATGGGCGGCACGGCGAAAGTGGCCAGTAGCAAATAAACCAGAGCGCTATAGAGAAAAATTCGAAAGGCTTTGCGCACGGAAACGTCCTTGGCCAGAGAAAAGAATGGTAATCATAGCACCATCCGGCACTCCTTCATTGCGAGGGAGCAAAGCGACCACGGCAATCTCCTTCCAAGGATCCTTATTCACACTTCGGAGCCGCCTTGGTGTTTAAGCGTGCAGTACCTCCAGGGCATACTCAGGGTCAGACGCAACAATCCGCTTCTACGCGAGCAAAGCAATCTCCATCCAGTTACCGCCATCCCCAAGTCCTCTGCCATTCTGGGCGAGATTGCCGTGTCGCCTACGGCTCCTCGCAATGACGGGGGGAACGGGCGGCCTCGCAATGACGTAGTGGGTATATTTCGTCATCGCGAGCGCAGCGCGGCGATCTCCATCCGGTTACCTCCACACTCCCCAAGTCCCCTGCCACTCTGGTCGAGATTGCCGCGTCGCCTACGACTCCTCGCAATGACGGGGGGAACGGGCGGCCTCGCAATGACGTAATGGGTATATGTCGTCATCGCGAGCGCAGCGCGGCGATCTCCATCCGGTTACCTCTACACTCCCCAAGTCCCCTGCCACTCTGGTCGAGATTGCCGCGTCGCCTACGGCTCCTCGCAATGACGGGGAAATTGTTACGGCAGGTCGTCCACTAATTCGCCTTCCTTCACGGTGGGTACCAGATCTTCCCGGTCGATGTGCATGGCCAGCAGGATATTGGCGGCCACGTAGATGGAGGAGTAGGTTCCTACCAGCACGCCGACGATCAAGGCGATAGAGAAGTTGTGGATCATTTCACCGCCCACAAAAAACAGCGCCAACAGCACCAGCAAGGTAGTTAACGAGGTGATCAAGGTGCGACCCAGGGTTTGGGTGAGGGATTCGTTGATCACATCGCTGGGGGATGCCTTGCGCAGCAGGCGGAAGTTTTCCCGTATGCGGTCGGACACCACAATGGTGTCGTTCAGGGAGTAGCCGATTACCGCCAGTACCGCCGCCAGTACGGTGAGGTCAAATTCCAATCTGAATACAGAGAAAAAGCCCAGCACGATCACCACGTCGTGAATCAATGCCGCCACTGCGCCCAGGGAGAATTTCAGCTGGAAGCGAATGGCCACGTATATCATTACTATGGCCAGTGCCGCCAGCATGCCAATGCCGCCGTCGTCGCGCAGTTCTTCGCCAATGACGGAGCCGATCACCTGAAACTGCTTGATTTCCAGGGCATCACCATCAGAGCGCAGGGTTTGTTCCACGTAGTCGTTAACGGTTGTGGGTTTGTCGGTTACCGGGTCGATGGGCAGCGCTGCCGCATTTTCCTGCATGCGGATAATCACTTCGGTTTCTGCCCCATAGTGCTGCACCACCGGGCTGAAGCCGGCATCGCTTAACTGGCTGCGGATTTTTTCCAGGTCGGCGGTTTGTTCGTAGCCCACTTCCACCTGCACACCGCCGGTAAAGTCCAGCCCCGCCTGAATGCCGTTTATGGTCAGGGATACGATGGAGCCAATCACCAGCAATACCGACAAAATGGCCGCCTTGTAGCGCTGCCCCATAAAGTTGATGATTTTCACGGCGGTGGCCCTGATTTCGTTACTTTCTACTTTGTTTTCTTCACTCATGGCCGCCTCCTATATCCACAGCTTCTGCAGTTTTTTGCCGCCTATGGTGGCGTTCACCAAGGCGCGGGTACCCATGATGGAAGTAAACATGGAGGTGACAATGCCAATAGAGAGCGTAACCGCAAAGCCTTTCACCGGCCCGGAGCCGATCATAAACAGGATTAACGCCACAATCAGGGTGGTGATGTTGGCATCAAAGATGGATACAAAAGCCCGGTCGTAACCGGCGGAAATCGCCTGTTGCGGCGACAGGCCGTTTTTCAGTTCTTCTTTGATGCGCGAGAAAATCAGCACATTGGCGTCTACCGCCATACCCACGGTCAACACGATACCGGCAATACCCGGCAAGGTGAGGATGGCCCCAAACAGTGACATGGCGGCCACCAGAATAATCAGGTTCATGGCCAGGGCAACGTTGGCGACAATGCCAAATGCCTTGTAGTACACCAACATAAACAGCAGCACCAGCACCATACCCAGCTGTACGGAGGTAACCCCCAGTTCGATATTTTCCGCCCCCAGGGATGGGCCGATGGTGCGGCTTTCGACAATCACCATGGGCGCGGCCAGGGCACCGGCGCGCAGCAGCAGGGCCAGTTCGCGGGCTTCCTGAACGCTGTCCAGGCCGGTGATCTGGAAGCTGGCGCCAAACACACCGCGAATGGTGGCCAGGCTGATAATTTCTTTGGTTTCGGTGGTTTTGATTACGTCGATTTCGTTGCCATCCGCATCCCGGCCCTTGACGATTTTGGAGTTTTTCTCCACAAACAAGATCGCCATGGGGTGACCGACGTTTTTCAGGGTGGTGGAACCCATTTGGTTGCCGCCTTCTGTATTGAGGCGAATGCTGACCATGGGGCCGCCGTGTTCATCCAGCCCGGAAGACGCGTCAATCACCGCCTCGCCGGTGGTAATGGCTTTGCGTTCCAGGGTGGCGGTTCTGCCGGGCTCGCTTTTAAAGGGGTAAGTCTGGCCGCTGCCGCGAGCTTCCAGGCGAAATTCCAGGGTAGCGGTTTTGTTGATAATGCGCTGAGCTTCGGCGGTATCCTGAATGCCCGGCAGTTGCACCATAATGCGGTCTTTGCCTTGACGCTGAACGATGGGTTCGGAAACCCCCAGCTCGTTCACCCGCTTGCGCAGGGATTGCAGGTTTTGTTTTACCCAGCTGTCTACCCGTTCTTTGACCCAGCTGTCGCTGGCTTGCAGGCGCAGTTCGTACAGGCCGTCCTGTTCGGATTCCACCTTGTTTTCCGGGAAGGACAGCGCGCGAAATTCGCTGGAGCGCACCAATTGTTTGAGCTTGTCGCGGGATTCTTGGTCGCGGCTGACGGCAGTAATGTTGTGCGGGTCTTCCAGGGTTATGCGCACGCCGCGAATCTGTTCCTCGCGCATTTTTTCCTTCAGGTTGGAAATCTGGGTTTCCACTTCCTGTTGCAGCCGGTCACTGGTGTCCACTTGCAGCAAAAAGTGAATACCACCGCTCAGGTCCAGGCCCAGTTTCATGGGCTCACCACCCAGGCCTGCCAACCATTCCGGGGTATTGGAGGCTTTGTTCAGGGCGGCGATATACTCGTCGCCCAGGGCGTTTTTAATCACATCCCTGGCTGCCAGCTGTTCATCATCCCGCTCCAGGCGCACCAGTACATTGCGCTCGTTCAGCTCGCTGCCCACGGTGGCGATGCCCGCCTCGCTCAGTGCCGCTTCTGCGCGATCGAGAATGGACTGGTCCATGGTCATGTTGCTGCGCTGGCCGGATATCTGTACCGCCGGGTCCGGCGGGTACAGGTTGGGCAGTGAGTAGAGAATACCGAGCCCGGCAATCAGCAGGATCAGCAGGTATTTCCAGAGTGGGTAGCGGTTCATTATTTTTCCATGGAATCAATTATTAACGTCATCGCGAAGGAGCGTAGCGACTGCGGCGATCTCCAAGCGCGCACTCCGATTTACGGAGATTGCCGCGTCGCTTCGCTCCTCGCAATGACGGTGTTATAAAAAGCAAAGCCGCCGAATTATAGAGCAACGTGCGGGCTATTGTTGGCTTTTCAAGTGCTCTTGTTCTGTTCTGGCCGCAAATAGCCGGTGGCGGTGTAAAAATCATCCACAAACGCTTCCAGCTCCCCAGCCGCGATAGCATCCCGCAATCCCTGCATCAATGTCTGGTAGTAATGAATATTGTGGATGGTGGCCAGCTGCGGGCCGAGAATTTCACCGCATTTGTCCAGGTGGTGCATATAGCTGCGGCTGAAGTTCTGGCAGGTGTAGCAGTTACAATTTGGGTCGATGGGGCCAGTGTCGGTTTTGTTTTTGGCGTTGCGGATTTTCAGCACGCCCTGGCTGGTAAAATAGTGGCCGTTGCGGGCGTTGCGGGTGGGCATAACGCAGTCGAACATATCCACTCCCCGGCGCACTGCCTCGACAATATCCTGGGGCTTGCCCACCCCCATCAGGTAACGGGGTTTATCGTCGGCCATATGCGGTGTCAGGCCGTCCAACACCTTGAGCATTTCATCTTTGGGCTCGCCCACGGACAAGCCGCCAATGGCGTAGCCGTCGAAGCCAATCTGCGTCAAACCGTTCAGGGATTCCTGGCGCAAGCCGGTGTACATGCCACCCTGGATAATGCCAAACAATGCGGACGGGCTATCGCCGTGGGCGTCTTTGCTGCGCTGCGCCCAACGCAGGGACAGCTCCATGGAGTCGCGCGCCTCTTGCTCGGTAGCCGGGTACGGGGTGCACTCGTCGAAGATCATTACAATGTCCGAGCCCAGCTCCCGCTGCACCTGAATGGACTTTTCCGGGTCGAGAAATATCCTGTCGCCGTTCACCGGCGACTGAAAGGTCACCCCCTCCTCGGTGATCTTGCGCAGCTTGCCCAGGCTGAATACCTGAAAGCCACCGGAATCGGTAAGGATGGGCTTATCCCACTGCATAAAGTCATGCAACGTTCCATTACCAGAAAGCCCATGTTGCTGCACCACTTCGGTGCCTGGGCGCAGCATCAGGTGAAAGGTATTGCCGAGCACAATCTGCGCGCCGGTGGCCACGATGTCTCGCGGCAACATACCTTTGACGGTGCCGTAAGTGCCCACTGGCATAAAGGCGGGAGTTTCCACCGTGCCACGGGGGAACACCATACGCCCCCGGCGGGCGCTGCCGTCGGTGGTGTCCAGTTCAAAATTCATAAAGCATTGGCGGGTCAAAATTGTTTCCTCTCGGCATTGTCATTGCGAGGGAGCGCAGCGATTGCGGCAATCTCCCGCAGAACGCAGAGGGCTTCACGAGATCGCCGCGCTGCGCTCGCGATGACGGGGTATCTATATATCTTCTTCCGGCGCCACCGGATTGCGACTAATCAACATCGCATCACCATAACTGAAAAAGCGGTATTGCTGTTCCACCGCCTGCCGATAGGCATTCATGGTATGGCCATACCCGGCAAAGGCACTCACCAGCATAATCAGGGTGGATTCCGGCAGGTGGAAGTTGGTCAGCAACACATCCACCACCCGGTATTCATAACCGGGGTAAATAAAAATATCCGTATCGCCGCTGTACGGCTCAATGGCACCATTGCGGGCCGCCGATTCCAGACAGCGCACACTGGTAGTGCCCACCGCAATCACTCGTTTGCCGCGTGCTTTGGTGTCCTGCACCTGCTGGCAAACCTCGGCCGTAACCTCCACCACTTCCGCGTGCATATGGTGGTCACGAATATCTTCCGCCCGCACTGGCTGAAAGGTGCCCGCCCCCACATGCAGGGTGACAAACGCCATATCAACACCTTTGGCCTTTAGCTGAGCGAGCAAGTCATCATCAAAGTGCAAACCCGCTGTGGGCGCCGCCACTGCACCGGGGTTTTGTGCGTACACAGTTTGGTAGCGCTCGCGGTCGTCGCTGTTGTCTTCCCGGTCAATATAGGGCGGCAGCGGCATATGGCCAATGGCTTCCAGCACCTCCAAGGCGCTGGCAGTTCCGGCAAACTCCAGCTCGAACAACTCCCCCTGGCGTCCCACCATCACAGCGCTGGCATCACCCTCAAACACAAGCCTGGTGCCGGGTTTGGGAGATTTACTGGCACGCACATGGGCCAGCAAGCGGCGGTCGTCCAGCAGGCGTTCTACCAGCACCTCTACCTTGCCACCGCTGTCCTTGCGGCCAAACAAGCGCGCCGGAATAACCTTGGTGTTGTTAAACACCAGCAAGTCACCGGGGTTTAGCTGATCAACGATATCCGGGAAGTGCCGATGAGCCAGCTCACCACTGGGCCCATCCAGGCACAGCAAACGGCTGCCCCGGCGCTCAATGGCGGGCTGGCGGGCGATGAGTTCATCCGGCAGGTGATAGTAAAACTGGTCTCGGCGCATGGGCGGCAACGGGTTGCAAAAAGGTCGCAAGGGTAGCGGAAAGCCATGCTTTTTTCCATTGACGAAGGAGCGCCCGCTGATATAATCCCCCGCCTGTGCCAGAGTGGTGAAATTGGTAGACACGACGGATTACATACCAGTGTCTTAAAAAAATGAGTCCGCCCCGTTAGTAATAGCGGGTGAAAAAATCGGGTGAATTGCTGGAAGGCTAAATCTAACTCACCGTTAGACAGGCTAATCAGCAGCCGAGCCAACAGAGTTGGAAGGTTCAGAGACTACCTGGGCGATTGCGAAATCGCTTAATAACAGGAAGTAGCTTGGCGTAGAAACCAAGTGAAACAGCGCCCGACATCCTCAACGCAATACTCGAGGATGATGATATAGTCCAGCCGCATCGAAAGATGTAGGGTAATTGTCAAAATCCGTTGCCTTCACGGGCGTGCCGGTTCAAGTCCGGCCTCTGGTACCATTTACAGCCCGCTACGCGGGCTTTATTTTCCACAAAAATGGTAGTCTTGATAAAAATGGTATCTGATGAAGAGCTTATTGATGCCTGTACAAAAGAGCTGACAATGGCGAAAGCCGCAGCTTCTCTGGACATGGCATTTATGACCTTCAAGCGCAGGGCGATCAAATTAAATTGCTACAAACCCAATCAGGGTGGCCGAGGAATAACCTCACCAAAACGTGGCAAAAACAATGGGAGGCGCATTCCATTGCAGGAGATACTCGCAGGCAAACACCCTCACTATCAAACCTTCAAACTCAAGAAACGTTTAATTGCAGAAGGAATTCTGGAGTGTCAGTGTGCCATTTGTGGCATTACCGAGTGGAATAAAAAATCAGGGCTTGAGCTGCCTACAATGTTAGATCACATTGATGGCAACAATCTCAATCACAAGTTAGAAAATCTTCGTATTGTCTGCGCCAATTGTGGGTTTCAATTAGAAACCCATGGCGGAAAAAACCAATTGCGGGCAAAAACCTCTCGATGACCCGCAAATTTCTATGCGCATATACCACCAACATGAAAAATGAACCGGCTAATAAGACTACACTGCATAAATCACCGTCATCACCGAACGAAATAATTTATATTTGCACGAATTCAAGCAACCCTACCTATCCACCTCTGGCGCGTCGCTGTACAGGCTAATCTGCGCCTCGGACATTGAGTAGGCAGAATTGACACCGCTTTTGCTCAGGTTGGTTGTGTGAGCGGTACCGGCCACCCACACAGGGGTAAACAGGTCATCCAGGTGAAAGCCCTGAGGGTGTTTTACGTGAATGATCTGATTGGGCGGTGGCGGCGGTTCGTGGATGCAGGCACCGAAATACGGCACCAGAAAGAACTCGGTCACGTTCTTGGGGCCATCCAGTTCAATGGGTACCATGAACCCCGGAACACGGATTAGCTGGCCATCGAGCTCTGGCCGTATTTTGCTGGACACCAGCGCTTGCTGAAACGCGCGACTGGCCTCGTCCAGTTTGCTGTTTTCATCGAGCTTAGAGTCATCCTGGGATAATCCCTGCAAAGGCAAGCTGTAATACTCCTCCTCACCGTCGTGGGTCACTTCCGGCGCATTGAGAATGGCCTGAAGATCGCTGTCGGGCATCAAATCCGTCCAGCTCAGGGTACGAAACAGCAGCCCTTCCGCCTCGGAAGGGCTGGCTGTTGACAGTGTTGAATCCGGTGTTGATCCGGCTATTGGCGCTGAATCTGTAGTTGGGGCTGGCGACGGCCACAGCAGGTATACAGCTATCGCCATCAGGCAAACGCCAGAGACAACACCCCAGCGCAATTTATTGATTGGTTCAGCAGACATCAGTGCAGTTTCCCAAGCCGGCAAAGCGGCGCAAATTAACAGATGGTTTCACTCTCGCCAACCTTGGTATGCGAATCCAACGCTTTTGTTCCCTCAATAAAAAAGAACCTATCGTTAGAGTGTTTTAACGTATACGACCTTTTAATTATGTTATAACATATCTTTTATTACTCATCAGTCCAATCACCCATGAACCAACCCATTCGCTCCCCGCTGCCCGATGTCGCGGCATTAGAACTTCCCGACGAGAACCAGGACAGCCTGGACTGGGTGGGCATGAAGCAAATCAGCCTGCCACTGATCGTAAACGACCGGGATATAGGCTGTTTTTCCGCATCGGCACAAGTGCAAACTTACGTCGATCTGAGTCAGAGCAAGTCAAAAGGCATTCATATGTCGCGCCTTTACCTGGCGCTGATGAAATTTGCGGAATCCGGTGCGTTGACGTTCAGTCGGCTCCATAAGCTGATGGAACAATTCCTGGACAGCCATCAGTCACTCAGCAGCCAAACGGTGCTCCATTTCAGCTTTGACAGCCTGATCAAGCGCCCTGCCCTGCTGAGTGGCAATAACGGCTGGAAGTCCTATGCCACACAAATTCGGACATCACTGAATACACAGGGGGCGGTTTTTGAGCTGGGTCTCAGCATCCCCTATTCCAGCACCTGCCCCTGTTCAGCTGCTTTGTCACGGCAAGTGCTGCGGCAGGCATTTGAAGAAGATTTCGCCCAGAGCACCCACATCGACAAACACCAGGTCGGCGAGTGGCTGCAATCCGAGCGCGGCAGCGTGGCCACACCTCACAGCCAACGGAGTTACGCCAACATTTGGGTAAAACTCGCTGCCGACACAGACCTGCTGCCCATCACTCAGCTGATCGGTGCGGTGGAAGAAGCCCTTCAAACCCCGGTCCAGACGGCGGTAAAACGGGAAGACGAGCAAGAGTTTGCACGCCGCAATGGTGCCAATCTGATGTTCTGCGAAGACGCCGCCCGCCGCCTGAAACAAGCGTTAAACCAGCAAGCTGACATCGTGGATTTCTGGGTGCAGGTAGACCACCGGGAAAGCCTGCATGCCCACGACGCCAGCGCCTATGCCAGCAAAGGCATCGACAGCGGCTACCGGCCAATCCCACAACCCGTTTTCAATTTTTCCTGACTACTGACGACAACATGACCACCATGCATTCTGCCTCTCTGCCTACCCTCAAAACCTCGGAAACACGCGACCGCATTGGTATCTGGGCTTCCAGCCTTTGCGCCATCCATTGCCTGCTTACCCCGGTTATTTTAATTGTGGCTGCGGATTTTGCCGGCATCTGGGCGCACCCGTCAGCCCATTGGGTATTGGCGGCCATCACCATTCCCCTGGCCGCCGGGGTTATCTTGAAAGGCTATAAACACCACAACAAAAAATGGGTAGCAACCTGTGCTGGCCTGGGCATTGTATTTATCTTTTCCAGCCTGTTGGCACCGATATTGAGCCCGGCAGAAGCGGCCGCCGCGCCAACCTGTGAAAACGGCTGCTGCCCTTCCCTTCGCCACAGCGCCGAAGGCAACAGCGTTTTCAACTTCCCCCTGCCAAGTATTCTGAGCACTCTTGGTGGGCTATTACTGGTTGCCGCACACATCGGAAATATTTTCTTCAACCGCTGCCACCTGAATGGCAGCCACGAATGCCCCTGTGAACCAAACCCTGGATAGATCGTCCCATAGAAAACTCACATAAATAAATCATTTATGATTTATAAAATGGATATTACGCCATTTATATATCATAATTGATCACATGGATATAGATAACTTCACACCAGAAGCTAGCGCTCTACAAGAGCTGGGCACTCGCCTGGCCCGCATCCGCAAGCAACGCGGCTACAGCCAACAACGGCTCGCTGACGAAGCTGGCATTGGCGTGGCCACTCTGCGGCGCATTGAAGATGGCCGCGACAGTCAGCTGAGCTCCTGGATCAAGCTGCTAAAAGCCTTGCAGATGACCAGCGCCATCGACACCCTGTTGCCAGAGTTCTTCCAATCCCCAATGGCGGAAGTAAAAGCACAGAGTAAGAAACACCGCCATCAGGTATCAGAACCCGGCAGCAGCCCATGGCTGGATGAACAGCCATGACCACCGCCACGGTCAAACTCTGGGGCACCGTCATCGGTTATGTTTCCATGAACCAGGGCGAAACCTTTGCCCGCTTTGAATACGACCCATTATTCGCCAGCCACGGCATTGAACTGGCACCCCTGGCCATGCCCGCAAACGCCGGGCATATTTACCAGTTCACTGATTTGCATCCCCGCTCGTTCCACGGCTTGCCAGGGCTGTTGGCTGATAGCCTGCCGGACAGGTACGGCAACAAGTTGATTGATGTATGGCTGGCGCAAACCGGCCGCAGCAGCCAGCATTTCAACGCTGTGGACCGGCTTTGCTACACCGGCACCCGCGGCATGGGGGCCTTGGAATTTGAGCCCGCTACCGGTCTGCAACAAAACGCCGACAAAGCACTGGATGTTCAGCAGTTGGTGGAGTTGGCATCCATGGCATTTGCCAATCGGCAAACGCTGGACACCCACCTGTCAGAGGGCAGCGATCAAGGTTTGCTGGATATCCTCAGCGTTGGCACCTCCGCCGGTGGCGCCCGCGCCAAGGCAGTGATTGCCTTTAATCCGCAAACAGGGCAGGTTCGCAGTGGTCAGCTGCAACTGCCCGCCGACTTTGAACACTGGCTGATCAAGTTCGACGGTGTGGAGTTTAATGGCGATTGGGGAGTGGCTGACCCTGCGGGTTATGGCCTATTGGAGTACAGCTATTACCAAATAGCCAAAGCCTGTGGTGTCGATATGATGGAAAGCCGCCTGTTCCGGGAGAACGGCCGCAGCCACTTTATGACCCGCCGTTTTGACCGCAGCAATAACAGCCAGAAATTATTTGTGCAAACCCTGGGAGCACTTGCACACTTTGATTATTGGGAGAGCGGGCATTACTCCTATGAGCAACTGTTTATGGTGATGAAACAGCTACAGATACCCCTGGCCAGTATCGAGCAGCAATTCCGTCGCGCAATGTTCAACCTGGTGGGCTGCAACCAGGACGACCACGTCAAAAACTTTTCCTTCACCATGAATCGCAGCGGCCAGTGGAACATCGCTCCCGCTTACGACCTGTGCCACGCACAAGGCAGTCATTTTACCCGCAACCACCAGCTCAGCATCAACGGTAAAACCAACAATTTTGAGATGGCGGACTTAAAACACCTGGCAGCCTACGCAGGCCTGCCGCGGGGCCGGGAAAAGCGCATTCTGGATGAAGTGCTGGAAGGTTTTTCACGCTGGCCACAGTTGGCGTCAGAGCTGGAGATACCTCAACGTCTGCAAGAGCATGTGCTGCGAACGCTAAGAATGCATTGGTATTAAACCGGCAACCTTACAGGTTGCGTCACTGCTGTCCCATAAACTTTAAGTTTTTATCCCTGAATCACAGGAAAAATAAAGCCGTCAAAGAGTTTGGGTTCGCGGCAGACATGAATTGGGTATTGCTTGCTGTGACGCGCCGTAAACCCATCCATGGGGGCTCGAAGTCAGCATCCTTGCTGACCACGGTCACATCAAGCAATACCCAATTCATGTTGTTCGAGTTTGTGGGACAGCAATGAGGTTGTGTTAAATAATGCGACACAGGTATGTGCCGCCGCTGGCGCAGCCAGCGCGGGGTTAATAGTAATGAGCACAGCGCGTCCTGTCACCCGCCCGGTTTATCCTCCGATCTTGCCACCACCCTTTTTGGTAATCGCCACCACCGATGGCCGTGGTGGGTTATTGGGGTCAAAATCCGGCCAGCGGGTGCCGGGGTTGCCGTAGTTGGAATCGGGGGTATCGCCGGGGTGTTGCACCGCCACAAAAAACGTTTCCCCGTCGGGAGAAAAACAGGGGCCGCAGGCTTCCGCCCCTCTCGGGCAACCGAAAAAATGGCGTGTCAGGGCGCGTTGTTCGCCAGTGGTTTCACAGGCCCAGACACCATCGTGCACCGGGGCTTGCTGTCCATCAGTGGTGCGGTTTTTCGGGAAGCCATCCGTACTGATCCACATACGCCCTGACGGGTCAAAGGCCACATTATCCGGGTTGGCAAACCAGCCATCGCGACTCACGCCGTGGTGGTAACGGCCACGCTTGGAGCTGTCCGGGTGGTCCGGGTCACCGGCCAGGATAAACATGTCCCATTCAAAATGGCTGGCCAGATGGTCGCGACTGCCATCAATGCCCGGTGGCAAAATTTCCACAATCTGCCCCCAGCGATTGTCCGCACGGGGGTTGGCCGGGTCGGTTTTTTCCGCAGTGCGCTCGCTGTTATTGGTGAGCATTACATAGGTGCGGCCGGTAACCGGGTTGGTTTCAATATCTTCCGGTCGGTCCATGGGCGTAGCGCCCAGCAATCGGGCAACAAGGCGGGCTTCAATCAACGCCTCTTGCGGATCATTGAGTTTGGTAAACGCCGGTGACGCCCAGCCGCTTTCCTGCAACTCAACGCTAATCCACTCCCCGACACCATTGGGGTGAAATTTGGCAGCGTACAAATCTCCCTCTGCCAGCAGCTCCATATTTGCCTGGCGATTGTTTTTGTCGTAATGGCCTTTGGACACAAATTTGTAAATAAACTGGTGTTTACCGTCATCACCGGAATAAGCCACTACCGGCTTGCCGTGCTCCGCAACGATGGTGGCCCCTTCGTGAGAAAAGCGCCCCAGGGCTGTGCGTTTTTTGGGAACGGAGTTGGGGTCGTAAGGGTCCAGCTCCACCATCCAGCCGAAGCGGTTAAATTCTCTGGGCTCTTTTTCGATATTGAAGCGATCGTAAAAATCCGCCCAGCGATAAAAAGAACGGCGACCTTTTATTTCAGGTATCTGGTTGGCGCGTTCTTCTTCGCTCAGATCCGGGTCGTTATCTACGTACTGGTAGTAGCCTGCACCAAAAGCGCCGTAGTTGCGGCGCTCGCCGGGTGCCTTGTTGTCGGCAATCACCTGATCGCCGTCGAAGTAACTCTGAAAATTTTCCTCGGCAATAAGAACCGTGCCCCAGGGGGTAACGCCACCGGCACAGTTGCCGAGAGTACCAAAAACCTTGCGCCCGGTAGGGTCTGCGTTGGTTTGCAAGCGGCGATGGCCCGCCGCAGGGCCGGTCAACTCCATTTCCGTATGAGCACTGATACGGCGGTTGTAGGGGCTGTCTTTGATGGACTGCCACTGGCCATCCACTTTTTTGATTTCAATCACCGAATGGCCGTGGGCGGCCATTTCAACATCCACCTGCTCACGGCTGGCGTGGCGCTGAGGGTCGTTCTTTTTAACGCCGGGAAACATCAGGTGAGAAGACGTAAATTCATGGTTCACACACAGCAGTCCGTGGTCGCTGTTAGCGGAGCCCAATGGCAACGGCAGAAAGCCGATAAAGTCGTTGTTGTAACCAAACTGCTGGAGCTGGCTGTGGGCATCGCGCACCCCGCCACTGAAATTATCCGGCGCGTCAGGCAACACAGGGTCGCCCCAGCGAATCAACACATCGGCGCTGTAACCGTCCGCCACATGGTGAGAGGCATCGTAACCGTGAGGCAGTTCTTTAAACTCCAGGGCAGCGGGTTTTCCTTTGTCGCCGTTGCAACCACTCAAAGCCAGTGTGACGGAACCACCGGCAACTGCGGCAGTGGTCGCCCCCAGCCCTTTCAGGGCAGAGCGGCGGGACAGGCGGCGCTGAAGAATCTGATCGAATGTTTCAGAAATGACATCAGTAGACATAGGTATATGGCTCTATGAAAAACACACAGAGTCTAAGGGCACAATGTTTCCATAAAATGAATCGGAATCGGTTATTTGAAAAAATCCAAAGCCCGTTGTCGTGCCAGCCTATAGTCCAATAACGGCTGAGGATAACCCAGCCGGTCGCGAACCGCAGCGTCCGGGTTATGAATCTGCCTGCTGTCCAGAGACGCCAACTCCGGCACAAACTTGCGAATAAAAGCCCCCTCCGAATCAAATTTTTGCGATTGCTTTTCCGGGTTAAAAATCCGAAACCAGGGGGAGGCATCGCAGCCAGTAGATGAACTCCACTGCCAGCCGCCGTTGTTGGAGGCGAAATCCCCGTCCAGCAAAGTCGCCATAAAAAACTGCTCGCCGACTCGCCAATCGTGAAGCATCAGTTTGCAGAAAAAGCTGGCACTGAGCATACGCAGGCGATTGTGCATCCAGCCGGTTTGCTGCAACTGGCGCATGGCGGCGTCGATGATTGGAAAACCGGTTTGACCCTGCTGCCAAGCGGCTATTTGCTGTGGGTCATGGAGCCATTGCACCTGGGCCATAGCGGTGCGAAACGGCTGATTTTTCCCCAAATACGGGAAACACACCATCAGGTAACGGTAGAATTCCCGCCAGCACAGCTCCCGCAACCAAACGCTTTCCCGCCAATCCCAACCTTGCTCAAATGCGTTTTGCTGAATCCATTGCAGGCAGCGGCGAACGCCAAGCAAACCCGAGGCCAGGTACGGTGACAAGGTACTTGTGCCATTCATTGCCGGGTAATCGCGAGCATCACTGTACGTTGGCAAACGATGGCAAAAAGCCGCCAGTTTCTGACGTGCGGCAGCTTCGCTGCCTGGCCATAGATCATCCCGATAGTTTGGCGCTGCGCCGGGCAGTGGCTTTACCGGTTCGGGGATTGGTAACGGCTCAGCAACCACTTCTGGCACCGCCAATGGTTCTGTAAATTGTCGCTGCAATTGCATCAGCCACGCCTTGTACCAGGGGGTAAATACCCGGTAGTACCCTCCCTGCCCATTGACAATGGGTTCAGGCAACAACAGTTCGTTGCAAAAACTCTGGCAGGGAATCCCTGCGCTTTTCAGGGTTTGCACAACCGCCTGGTCGCGCTGTTGTTCGTTAATAAACAACTCCCGGTTAAACCACAACTCACATATGCTGTGTTGCCCGCAATAGTTGGCGATAGCGCTGGGCAGGTCGCCGAATAGTGGCACCTGTAATGTATCAAGGGCTATGCCCAGGCTCGCCAGTTGCCGCTGCAAATTCTGCAAGGCATCGCTGCGCAGGGCCAGTTTTGCCGGGGCTTCGCTGTGAATGTGCCACTGTTCCGGGGTGGCGCAGTAAATGGCCCGCACCGGTTTGCCCTCGCTGCGGGCATGGTGACAGGCGTGGTACAAGGCGGGGTTGTCGTCGAGCCGCAGGTCGTTGCGAAACCAAACCAGATGAGTCATGGCAATCTGTTCAAACCTGATTTCTCAAAGCCAGCTTATCTGGGTAGGGCTGTAAATAGCGCTGGCTGCGAATGTAATCACTGCCGTATTGCTCAAGGTGGTGACGCAGCAGTGTAACAGGTGCAATCAGAGGCACCTGACCGCTCCGGTAACTGTTCACCACATCGACAATATCCTGGCGCAATGGCCCTGGCACACTGTCTTTCAGGTAACCCAGCATATGCAACAGTGTATTGGCGTGCCCCTTGCGCCGGGCGGGTTTGTCGATAGCGGCAAAAAGCCGGGTGGCGTAGTCGTCTATTACCTGCTGCAGGGGCTGGCTGTGGCCGTTGGCGAGCATGCGGCCAATATCCCGGTAGGCACTGTAGCTGTGGGCCATAACCAGGTATTTGTAGCGACTGTGGAATTGCAGCAGGTTGTGGTAGCTGGGCTGCGCGCGAACCTGATGCCGAAAGTCGCTGTGAGTGTAGACCCGCAGAATAAAGTTCTCCCGCAGCTGAGGGTCGTTGAGGCGCCCCTCCTCCTCCATCGGCAACAATGGCCATTGCTCCAGAACCGCTTTGGTAAATAGCCCCGGGCTTTTTTGCTCGTTGGGATGGCCATTTTCCCGATAGACTTTAATCCGCTCCAGCCCGCAACTGGGGGAATTTTTCATCAGGATATAGCCATCCATCTGCGCCATATTCGGCAATTGATTTTGAAAGCCGGCAATCAGCTGCGGAGCCAGATTTTCAGAGCCTTCAGACAGCTGCAATTGCGGATTTTCCGGTTCTCCCACCAGGCGCATGGTGGGCCTTGGAGTGCCAAAACCAGCGGCCACTTCCGGGCAAAAGGGGCGGAACTCAAAATATTGATTAAGGGTTTGCAGGCACAACTTTGACTGACTGTGGCCACCGTTGTAACGCACCGGTTGTCCCACCAGACAGGCACTGACACCAACGAATATGGGGTTGAGTTGCGGCATAGCCATAAGCGGACAATCTGAATCGGGTTATTGTTGCCGCAATTATTGTCTGCTCGTTGTGATAAATGTGTGAAGGGGTTTGGGGGAATTTAAAAGTACGCCCACCGCAGTGGTGGGCGTTGAGAAAGTCAATCACTGCATGAACCGCAACAGTAATCTACCCCGTGCTGGGGCTTTTTCGCTGCCTGGGCATCGGCTTTGGGCTGATTGAGGTTAAACACCCCTTTCACCACCTGCCAGGTCACCGCCAGGGCGCCGACAATAAATACCACATCGCCAATGGTTCTCACCCAGCGAAGGGTAACAAGCACATCGCTTTGCATCAGCGCCTCACTGCGGGCGTACCACAAGCCCTGGGAAGCACTGGCGACAAACTGGATGATTCCCACCGGCAACAGACTGGTAAACAGCATCAAACCCAGGCCGATATTGAGCCACCAGAACGCCGTCTTCATGGTTTTTTCGTCGAATTCCAACTGCGGGCGAATATACCGCAGCACCAGCAGTACAAAGCCGAGCGCAAGGAAGCCGTACACACCAAACAGCGCGCCATGAGCATGGGTGGCCGTGGTGTTCAAACCCTGAATGTAATACAGCGAAATGGGCGGATTAATGGTAAAGCCCAATACACCGGCACCCAGCATGTTCCAGAAGGCCACGGCTACAAAAAACATCAGCGGCCATTTGACGCGACTCATCCAGGGTGCGCGCTCTTTCAACCGGTAGTGCTCCCAGGCCTCGTAACCCAGCACAATCAGCGGCACCACTTCAAGCGCGCTGAAGGTGGCCCCTACCGCCATCACCGGCGTTGTGGTGCCGGAAAAATACAGGTGGTGAAAGGTACCGGGCACACCGCCCAACAAAAACAGCGATGCAGATGCCAGCGATGCAACTGTCGCCATGCGCTTTGATACCAGGCCCATACTGCAAAATATAAACGCCAGTGCAGTGGTGGCAAACACTTCAAAAAAGCCTTCTACCCACAGGTGCACAATCCACCAGCGCCAGTATTCCATCACCGAGATGTGGGTGCGTTCACCGTAGAAAAACCCGGCACCGTAAAACAGCCCAATGGCAATAACAGACGCGGCAAACAGCGCCAACAGATTTTTATCACCCTTCTGTTGCAGGGCGGGAACAATGCAGCGCAACATCAGCACCAGCCACAGCAGGATTCCCACAAATTTGCCGATTTGCCAGATTCGCCCCAGATCAACAAATTCATAGCCTTGGTGCCCCAGCCAGAAGTTCAGGTTTGCCGGCAATAACTGGGCAATGGCCAGATAGTTGCCGATAAAAGAACCGGCCACCACAACAATCAACGCCCAGAACAACACATCAACACCCAGTTTTTGATACCTGGGGTCTTTGCCACCGTTAATCACCGGGGCCAGGAATAGCCCCGCCGCCAAAAAGCCGGTGGCAATCCAGAACAGCGCGGCCTGAATGTGCCAGGTGCGCACCAGGCTGTAGGGGAACCACTCTGAGGTTTGAATGCCGTAGAAGCCCTGCCCTTCCACCGTATAGTGAGCGGTAAAGCCCCCTAAAAATACCTGGAAGGTAAACAGCGCCACCACCACGAACAGGTATTTGCCCAGCGCTTTCTGGGAGGCGGTGAGCACGAACCCGGCAATGGGGTCAGACGCCGGAGCCGGCGGGTGGTCTTCTTCCTTGCGCAAAAACGACCAGGCCCACACCAGGGCGCCAATTCCCGCCACCAGCAACACCACACTGATCACCGACCAGACCACGTTTTCTGCGCTGGGGCGGTTGTCGATCAGCGGCTCGTGTGGCCAGTTATTGGTATAGGTTGCACCACCATCAGTGCGCTCGGTGGCAGCGGCCCAGGCGGTCCAGAAGAAAAACCGGGTCATTTGCTGACGGCGCTCGGCGCTGGGCAAAGTGACCTCTTTCATGGCGTAATGGTCGCGAGTTTGCTGCAACTCTGGCGCACCACCAAACAGCGCATCATAGTAAGCAGCGGTCTTGTCGAGCGCCTGAACACGGCGGTCAGACAAGGTGGCAATCTGCTGCTCAGGGTCGTAACTGTTGGTGCGATAGTCCTGCTTCAGGTCGAAGCGAAGCGCCAGTTGCTGTTTTTCCGCCAGCGCGTCATAGGGCTTTCCAAACTGCTGCTGAGAAGCAATTTCCAGCCAGTGAAGCAGCTCCCGGTGAAGCCAGTCCGCCGTCCAGTCCGGTGCCTGATACGCCCCGTGCCCCCAAATGGAACCCAGCTGCATACCGCCCACAGACTGCCAGGCAGTCTGGCCATCGAGAATATCGCTGTCGCCAAACAGCACCCTGCCCGAGTCACTTTTAAACTGTTTCGGAATGGGCGGCGCCTCCCGGTAAACCTCGGCACCAAAGTAACCCAGCAGTGCAAACGTGACCGCGAGCACCCCGATCAACGTCCACCACAGCTTTTTATAGCCATTCATAATCTTCTCCAAAAGGTTTTATCCGGCCAGCCAAATTGCACCGACACTTAAGATGCATTCAAAATACAACTTAAAGGGATTTTAAACGGTTTATAAAAAGATGCAATAAAAATACATGTTTTATGAGGCTAGACCCCCGTCATTGCGAGGAAGCAGTGCGACCGCGGCAATCTCGTTGGTGTTGCAGAGGGTTTGAACCTGGCAGTTACCGGCAGGAGATCGCCGCGCTGCGCTCGCGATGACGGAATGAATGGCGACACCCCGTCATTGCGAGGGAGCGCAGCGACCGCGGCAATCTCGTCCAGTGTGGCAGAGGGTTTGAATGTGGCAGTTACCGGCAGGGGATCGCCGCGTTACGGTGACGGAGCCGAGTACTCCTCAACCAACCGGGCCATCATGTCGATGTGCTGCGGCGAGTCGTTCAGGCAAGGAATATAGTGGAATTGCTCACCACCGGCGGCGATAAATGCATGCTGGTTTTCACCCTGAATTTCTTCCAGGGTTTCCAGGCAGTCGGCGGAAAAACCAGGGCAGATTACCGCCACATGCGTAACCCCCTGCTCCGGCAAGGCTTGCAGGGTTTTGTCCGTATAGGGCTGCAACCAGGGGGCTTTGCCAAAGCGGGATTGAAAGGTGGTTAACACCTGCCCGTCATCCAGCTCCAAACGCTCGCGCACCAGGCGGGTGGTCTGCACACAGTAGCAATAGTAGGGGTCGCCCTGCTCCAGATAGCGCTGGGGCGTACCGTGGTAAGAAAACACCCAGCGCTGGGGCGTGCCCTGCTGCTGTATATGCTGCTGCACTGATGCACAAAGCGCATCGATATAAGCCGGGTGATTCTGGTACCCATTGATAAAGTTGAGCTGCGGCAGCCAACGATAGCCGCTCAAAACCCGGCTCAATTCGTCGAAGGTGGAACCCGTGGTACTGCCACTGTATTGAGGGTAAAGAGGCAACACAATCAGCTGGCGAACTCCCTGTTGCGCCAGCTCATCCAGGGCGGCACTGATGGACGGGTTTCCGTAGCGCATGCCCAGCACCACCTTCAGCTTGCCTTCCCCTTGTCGGTGATCCAGCCGTGCTTGCAATTCAGCGGCTTGACGACGGGAAATAGCCAGCAACGGCGAGCCTTGTTCCGTCCATATCTGCCGATACAAGCTGGCGGAGGCGCGCGGACGCAGGGGCAAAATAAACAGGTGCAGGATAAGCCACCATAGTAACCTGGGGATTTCCACCACACGCGGGTCGCTTAAGAACTGCCGCAAATAACGGCGCAACGCTTTGGGCGTGGGCGCATCCGGCGTGCCCAGATTGGTCAGCAAAACCCCTGCCGGCGGTGGCGGCTGGTCGTGTGGTGGTGTGGTCTGGCCTGTATAGCCCATAATCTGACTCGCTTATTATTGACCTGGCAGGGTAACGGCTTTATTGCAGAGTGCAAGTGAAGGTTGTGTCAAGAAAGAACCTGCCCTTTACACATACCTTCACGGTATTGACCACAGAACCCTTTTTTGTGTTTGATAGGCGGCCATTGGTCATCGATCCTCGGAGAATTTATGGACGAACACCAGATTGTCACCCCCAAACCGCGCAAGGGCAGGGTTTACAACGCCCCTTGGGAGAAAGCGTTTGACCGCATACTGACGCCCTTTGAGGAGTTTATTCACCGCCAGACCACCAGTGGCGTATTGCTGATGATCTGCGCCATTATCGCCCTGATTATCGCCAACAGCCCCTGGTTTGAACCCTACAGCGCATTTCTGGCCACCAAAACCGGCTTTGCCTTTGGTGACAGCGGCATGAAGATGACCGTACACCACTGGGTGAATGACGGCCTGATGGCGTTCTTCTTCTTCCACGTTGGTCTGGAGCTGAAGCGGGGCTTTCTGGTAGGCGAACTGTCCAGCGTCAAGCAGGCATCGCTGCCCATTATGGCCGCCATTGGCGGCATGTTGGTACCCGCCTCCATCTATTTTGCCCTCAACCCAAGCGGCCCCGCCGCCGCTGGCTGGGGCATCCCCATGGCTACCGACATCGCCTTTGCCGTGGGCACCTGCGCCCTGCTGGGCGGGCGGGTACCCAAAAGCCTGATCGCCTTCCTGGTGGCCCTGGCTATTGTCGACGACTTGGGCGCCATCGCTGTTATCGCCATTTTCTACACAGAAACCATCAACCATTCATCCCTGCTGCTGTCGCTGTTGTGTATCGCCCTGTTGTGGTTCCTGAACTGGTGGGGTATTCGCCGCTCTTTACCTTACCTGTTAGTAGGTGCCGCCCTGTGGTTTGAGCTGCATGCGGCGGGTATTCACGCCACCCTTGCAGGAGTGATTACCGCCTTTGCGGTACCGGCAAAACCCAAGTACAACCCGGTGGCGTTCAGCTCTCAGGTAAAAGACATTATCAAGCGCTTTGACAGCAGTTATCGCCCTGGGGAAAACACCATGCGCAACGAAAAAATGCGCGCCTACGTTCACGCCCTCGCAGACGGCGCAAACCTGGCAGAAGCGCCGTTGCAACGCCTTGAAACCTCACTGCACTTGCCAGTGACCTACATCGTCATTCCTATTTTTGCCCTCGCCAATGCAGGCATTCCCCTGTCCGGTTTTGTTGATGGTGATACCAATATTCTCAACAATATCACTCTGGGTATTGCCCTGGGCCTGGTGGTGGGCAAACTGATCGGCGTAACCGGCGCCACCTGGGTGGGCTGGAAACTCGGCCTGGGCGAACTTCCCAGCGGCTGCAACTTTATGCACATAATCGGCGTTGGCTTCCTGGCTGGCATCGGCTTTACCATGTCTATTTTTATTGCCGAACTCGCGTTTAAAGGCAGTACGGACGGACTGGTACTGGCCAAGGCAGGAGTCATCATCGCCTCACTGCTGGCGGGAATTGCCGGGTTTATCTGCTTGAAGAAGGCTTCTCCGAAGCCAGAGGAAGATGAAGGGGAAAAGGATTCTAAAGAGGCAACTGACTAATCGATTTACGTCATCCTGAGCGCAGCGAAGGATCTCAATGCTTGATTGACAATGAGATCCTTCGCTGCGCTCAGGATGACAGGAAAGAGTATTGACGCTTAAATCACTGATAATACGCCGACGACTTGTCGCTGTGGTCGGTAATATCCCGCACTCCTTCCAGCTCGGGAATTTGATCCATCAGGGATTTTTCCACGCCATCTTTCAACGTCAAATCCACCGCACTGCACCCCTGGCAACCGCCACCGAAACGCAGTACGGCAATATTGCCGTCCATCATTTCCAGCGACACATTGCCGCCGTGGGCCGCCAGGCCAGGGTTTACTTCGCTGTACAGCACATAATTGATTTTGTCTTCAATGGGGCTGTCGTCCGAGACTTTTGGCATGCGTGAATTGGGGGCGCGAATGGTGAGTTGGCCGCCCATTTTGTCTGGCGAGTAATCCACTTTCGCCTCATCCAGAAAAGGAATGCTGCGCTCCTCGAACCAGGCGTCAAAACCATTGAGGGGCATTTTGCTGTCACCGTCTTTTTCTTCGCCAGGGCGACAATAGGCAATGCAGGTTTCCGCCTTGGGCGTACCGGGGTCGGAAACAAACATGCGAATGCCAATGCCCTCGGCATCCTGTTTGGCCAACAAGCCGGCAAGATATTCCTGGGCAGATTCAGTGATGGTGATATTGGGTAGTGATGAGGTCATTACAGGCAAACCTGACATATCCGAGTAAATTAGTCATGTATTCTAACCGCGACTTTTTTCAGGGACAAGGATCAGGGGGCGTTTTATACGACCTGAATGGGCCCTGGATAGAGAGCAACCTTTGCATCGGCAGTGAGAAGCGTAACTCCCTCAACCAACGACTGAGCAACCAGAATTCGGTCAAACGGGTCTTTGTGGATAGCGGGCAAGCCGCCTGTAGCTAAAGCGTGCCCACTGGTTATGGGTAGTTCGCTGTAGCCATTATCCAGCAAGCCACGGCGCAATACATGCACATCCACCTGAAAATCCGCTCTGCCCAAGCCATGTTTAATAGTGATTTCCCACAGGCTTGCAGCACTAAAAAAAAGCTCGTTATTGCTGTCGTCCAATAGCGGCAATACCTTTGCCGATAGTCTTTCCGGGTTTCCCGCAGCCCACAGCAGCACATGAGTATCCAGCAACAACTTCACTGGAAATCACCAAATAATTGCTCAATCTGTTCAGCGCCCATTTCGTCAAAGTCTTCGGGAACTTGAATTTGCTCAGCCATAAAGCCCAATCGCTGTGCTTTATCACCATCCTGCACAGATAGCGACACAACCTTGACCAGCGGCTTACCTGCCTTGGCGATAACAAACGGCTCTCCGTTAACAGCCTGCTCAATCAAACGGGAAAGGTGGGTTTTGGCTTCGTGAATATTAACGGTTTGCATAACAACTCCAACTAAACTAAGTTTGATTAGTTTAGTCCACAAAAAACAAAGTAACAAATAAACTTTTGACGATGTTATCAAGGGATCTCACTGTTAACCCGAATACGAGCGCCTGCCCTGCGATGTAAATCCACAGCAAAACTGCAACCGCAAAATAACTTGTGTTGAACGGCAAATATTCTCAACTTGCCGTTTCGGTAATTTGATAAAATGCCCCGTTTTAACCCAACACCATCGAGCACCCCGTGACTGACACCGCCACCCACACAAGAGCCACCCGCACCGCCGCCCTGCACGCCGCCGCCAAAGAGCGCATCCTGATTCTCGACGGCGCCATGGGCACCATGATTCAGCAGCACAAATTACAAGAGGCGGATTACCGGGGCGAACGCTTTGCGGATTGGGGACAAGACCTGGGGGGCAACAACGATCTGCTCACCCTCACCCAGCCAGACATCATTCGCGGCATTCACGATGCTTACCTGGCAGCGGGCAGTGATATTCTGGAAACCAACACCTTTAACTCCAACCGGGTGTCTCAGGCGGATTACGGCATGGAGCATTTGAGCGCCGAACTGAACCGGGAAGGCGCACGTCTGGCTCGTCAGGCCGCCGATGCCTGGACCGAAAAAGAACCCCACAAACCCCGCTTTGTGGCCGGCGTGTTAGGCCCCACCAGTCGCACCGCGTCCATCTCGCCAGACGTGAACGACCCGGCAGCGCGCAACACCAGTTTTGACGAATTGGTGGCAAACTACACCGAGGCCACCGCCGCCCTGATTGACGGCGGAGCCGATATTATCCTGATCGAAACCGTGTTCGACACCCTCAACGCCAAGGCCGCCGTATACGCGGTGCAGGAAGTGTTCGAACAACAGGGTATCGAACTGCCTATTATGATTTCCGGCACCATCACCGACGCCAGTGGCCGCACCCTGTCCGGGCAAACCACCGAGGCCTTCTGGAATTCCCTGGCCCACGCCAAACCGTTTTCCATCGGCCTCAACTGCGCTCTGGGGGCAGCGGAATTGCGCCCCTACGTGGAAGAAATGTCGCGGGTGGCAGACACCCTGACCAGTGCCCACCCCAACGCCGGGCTGCCCAACGAGTTTGGCGAATACGACCAGACCGCCGGGGAAATGGCAGAGATAGTCGGCGAATTTGCAGACAGCGGCCTGCTCAATATTATCGGCGGCTGCTGCGGCACCGCGCCGGAACACATTCGCGCCATTGCCGAGCGGGTAGCCCAGTGCCAACCGCGCACGGTACCAGAGCTGGAACCCGCCTGCCGACTGTCCGGCCTGGAACCGTTCAATATCACCGCCGACTCGCTGTTTGTGAACGTGGGCGAACGCTGCAACGTCACCGGCTCGGCGCGCTTCAAGCGGCTGATTCTGGAAGACGACTACGACACCGCCCTGGATGTGGCTCGCACCCAGGTGGAGGACGGCGCGCAAATTATCGACATCAACATGGACGAGGGCATGTTGGATGCCCACAAAGCCATGACCACCTTCCTCAATCTGGTGGCGTCGGAACCGGATATTTCCCGCATCCCCATTATGGTGGATTCCTCCAAGTGGGACGTGATCGAAGCGGGCCTGAAATGCATCCAGGGCAAGCCAGTGGTGAACTCCATCAGCCTCAAGGAAGGGGAAGACGAATTTCTGCAAGTGGCCCGGCTGTGCAAACGCTACGGCGCCGCCGTGGTGGTGATGGCGTTCGACACCGACGGCCAGGCCGACAACCTGCAACGGCGCATCGACATCTGCTCGCGCAGCTACGAATTGCTGGTCAATACCGTGGGTTTTAACCCCAACGACATTATTTTCGACCCCAATATTTTTGCTGTCGCCACCGGCATTGAGGAACACAACAACTACGCGGTGGACTTTATCGAAGGCACCCGCTGGATCAAACAAAACCTGCCGGGGGCGATGATTTCCGGCGGCGTGTCCAACGTATCGTTCTCGTTCCGGGGCAACAACCCGGTGCGCGAAGCCATTCATTCCGTATTCCTGTACCACGCCATCAAAGCCGGTATGAATATGGGCATTGTCAACGCCGGGCAACTGGCGGTGTACGACGACCTGCCGGCAGAACTGCGGGATAAAGTCGAAGACGTTATTCTCAATCGCCACGAAAACGGCACCGAAGCGCTGCTGGATATTGCCGAAAAATACCGTGGCGATGGCAGCACCGGCGAGAAAAAAGAAGACCTGGAATGGCGCGACTGGCCGGTGGAGAAACGCCTGGAACACGCCCTGGTAAAAGGCATTAACACCTACATTGAAGAAGACACCGAAGCCGCTCGCCAAAATGCTGAGCGCCCGCTGCACGTTATTGAAGGCCCGCTGATGGACGGCATGAATGTGGTGGGCGACTTGTTTGGCTCCGGCAAAATGTTTCTGCCGCAAGTGGTGAAATCCGCCCGGGTGATGAAACAGTCGGTGGCCTATTTGCAACCGTATATTGAAGCGGAAAAAGACGGTGCCGCCCAATCCAACGGCAAAGTCATTATGGCCACCGTAAAAGGCGATGTGCACGACATTGGCAAAAACATTGTCGGTGTGGTGTTGCAGTGCAACAATTTCGAGGTGGTGGACCTGGGGGTAATGGTGCCCGCAGAAAAAATCCTTGAAACCGCACAAAAAGAGAACGCAGACATTATCGGCCTGTCCGGTTTGATTACCCCATCCCTGGACGAAATGGTGCACGTGGCCAGTGAAATGGAGCGGCTGGACATAAACCTGCCCCTGCTGATCGGCGGCGCCACCACCTCCAAAGCTCACACCGCGGTAAAAATTGACCCGAAATTTAACCTGAATCAGACCGTGTACGTGGCAGACGCCTCCCGCGCCGTAGGCGTAGCCACCACCCTGATGAGCGAAGAACTGCGCACACCGTTCTATGCGGGCCTGGCGGAAGAATACGAAAAAGTGCGGGTGCGCACTGCCAACCGCAAACCCCGTGGCAGCACCCTGCCCTATACCCAGGCGATCGAAGCGGGCTTTCAGTGGGACTGGCACAACTACCAACCGCCAGTGCCCAGCTTTACCGGCACCAAAGTGTTTGATGACTACCCACTGGAAAAACTGATCGACACCCTGGACTGGACGCCGTTTTTTATCTCCTGGGACCTGGTGGGCAAATTCCCCCGCATTCTGCAAGACGAGATAGTGGGCGAAGCTGCTACCAGTCTGTACAACGACGCGCAAATCATGCTCAAGGATATTGTCGACAAAAAGCTGCTAACAGCCAAAGCGGTAATTGGCCTGTGGCCCGCAGACCGCATCAATGGTGATGATATTGCCGTATACAGTGACGCCGAGCGCTCGACAGAACTGGCGCAACTGCACCACATTCGCCAGCAAACCATCAAACCCGGCGCCAAAAACATCAATCACAGCCTGGCGGATTTTATCGCCCCCAAAGACAGTGGCGCCGAAGACTATATCGGCGGTTTTGTGGTAACCGCCGGTATCGGTGCCGAAGAAATTGCCAAACAATACGAAGCCAACGGCGACGACTACAGCGCCATTATGATCAAAGCCCTGGCGGATCGCCTGGCGGAATCCTTTGCAGAGCATATGCACCGCCGCATTCGCACGGAATTCTGGGGCTATGTGCCGGACGAAAGCCTGGACAACGAAGCACTGATCAAAGAAAAATACACCGGCATCCGCCCGGCACCGGGCTACCCCGCCTGCCCGGACCACACGGAAAAAGCCACCCTGTTCAAACTGCTGGAAGTGGAACAGAATATTGGCGTATCGTTAACCGACAGCTACGCCATGTTCCCCGCTGCGGCGGTGAGCGGCTGGTACTTCTCCCACCCGGAATCCCGCTATTTCAATACCGGCAAGATTCAGAAAGATCAGGTGGAAAGCATGGCCCAGCGCAAAGGCATGGCGCTAAACGAACTGGAACGCTGGCTGACGCCGGTGTTGGGGTATGAGCCCTGACGGTTCAATACCCTATTAACCCGGCTGGCTACGCCGGCGGCGGCACATCCCTGCGCCGCATGATTAAACGCAACCTATAAGGTTGCCGGTTTAATACCGTCATTCTGAGCGCAGCGAAGAATCTGCTTAGCGAGATCCTTCACTACACTCAGGATGACAGCATGAGTGGAAACAGCAAAATGAATGAAAGTGAATCACCGAAAAACGAAAAACCCACCGTCAAAGAGCTGATTGGCAGCACCCTGGCGGCGGGTATTGGTGTGCAAAGTGACAAAAACCGCGAACGGGATTTCAAAACCGGCAGTTTCAAAACCTTTCTGCTGTGCGGAATTATCTTTACCGTTGTTTTTGTGCTCGGGCTGATTGCCATTGTGAAGGTGGTATTGCCCTGAGCTTTTGTCATCCTGAACGCAGTGAAGGATCTCAATGCCAGTATCAACAAAGAGATCCTTCACTGCGTTCAGGATGATATGCAGCGTTATTACTGCTGAGACACCCAGTAAATCATTCCCGCCACCACCAGAAGTACAGCAAACAGCGCTGCCATGGCGTCGGTTTTGCCGTTATCATCATTGCTTACAGACTCTACCGGTTGCTCCTGATCAGACATAATATGCCCTCCTGTCATTGTAATTGTGGGCAGATTCTATCCCGTAAGCCCCGCCAATGCACCCTTCTTGCATCGTCCCACAGAACAAGGGATAGTTAGCTAAAATCAACAACACGGACACAATATGACCGAAACGGTCTTCCAGTCGTTTTTCCTGATTTTTACCGGTGCCGCCATTATCGCTTCGCTGGCGCTCTACGGGCGGCAGCCGTTGCTGGTTGTCTATATTGTGCTGGGCGCATTGATCGGACCCTACGGCATGGGCTGGGTGTCCGACATCGGTCTGCTGACGGAAATTTCCCACATCGGCATTATCTTCCTGCTGTTTTTGCTGGGCCTGGATATGCAGCCGCAATCCCTGCTCAATGTGTTCCGCAAGGTCACCCTGATTACCCTGATCAGCTCAGCCCTGTTTGCCGCGGTGGGCTATGTGATCGGACTGGCTTTTGGTTTCAGCCAGTTGGAAAGCACCATCATCGGCCTGGCAATGATGTTCTCCAGCACCATTATCGGCATCAAACTGCTGCCCACCACCATCCTTCACCACCGCCATGTGGGTGACATGATGGTGGGCATGTTGCTGGTGCAGGACTTTATCGCCATCTTTGTATTGCTGGTGCTGCTTAGTGGCTCCGGCGGAGAAATCGACCCGCTGCAAATCGGCAAAACCCTGCTGGCACTGCCGGTGCTTGTTGGTATTGCCGTGGTTACCGTGCGCTTTGGCCTAGTGAAACTGTTCGCCCGCTTCGACCGGGTAAGCGAGTACGTATTCCTGCTGGCACTGGGCTGGTGCCTAGGCATGGCAGAGCTGGCAGAAGTGGTTGGCCTGTCGCGGGAAATCGGCGCATTTTTGGCGGGCATTACTATCGCCACCAACCCCATCTCCCAATACATCGCCCTGAGCCTGAAACCCCTGCGGGATTTCTTTCTGATTCTGTTTTTTGTCTCACTGGGTGCCGGCTTTAACCTCGGCCTGCTGTCAGATATCCTGCTGCCCGCACTGGTGCTGGGCGGGGTTATGCTGATACTGAAACCGGCCACCTTTCGCTTTTTGCTCAAATACCAACGGGAAAAACGCCCCCTGGCCTGGGACCTGGGCTTTCGCCTCGGCCAGATCAGTGAATTCTCCCTGCTGATTGCCTATGTCGCGTTTAACGCTTCACTGATTGGCACCCTGGCGTCCCACGCAATCCAGGCGGCGGCAATTCTGACCTTTCTGATTTCCAGCTACATCGTCACCTTCAACTTCCCCAACCCCATTGCCGTCAATGAACGGCTGAGGCGCGACTGATGAGCGAGCCACAGTTCCAGTTGACAGTAGCAGACGGCAACGGCGAACTGCTGTTTAGCGGCCCCTGGCAAATAGCCAGTGAGGGCGCAGCGCCTTTTTCTGCCATTGCCAAACAACTGGCTGGCCACCACCTCAAACAATTGCGGGTCACCCTGGCGGACAACTGCCAATGGGACTCCCGCCTCAATGCCATACTGCTCAGCTGCCACAATTATTGCGCAGAACGCGATATCACCTTTGACAGCAGTGCCCTGCCCCAAGGGGCGCAGGCATTGCTCAAGCTGGCAACGGCAGTGCCCGAGCGTCAGCAGGGCACACCCAAACAAGCGGGTTTTAACCCTTGGCAGGCACTGACCGGCAGCGTGCAAAAAACATTGGCTGTGCTGAGTTTTGTGGGGGAATGCACCGAAGCCACCGGCAAGCTGCTGCTGGGGCGCGCCAATATGCGCTTTACCGACCTGGGGCAATTCCTGTTTTTGGCGGGCCCTCAGGCACTGGGCATCATTACCCTGCTGAGCGTACTGGTGGGCATGATTCTCGCCTACCTGGGTGCGGTGCAACTGCGCCTGTTGGGTGCCGAGCTGTACGTGGCCGACCTGGTGGCCATCGGCATGGTACGTGAAATGGGCGCGCTGATGACCGCCATTATCATGGCCGGGCGCACCGGCGCCGCCTACGCCGCACAACTGGGCACCATGCAGGTCAATGACGAGATCGACGCAGTGCGCACCCTGGGCATCTCCCCCATGGAATTTCTGGTGCTGCCGCGCATGCTGGCGCTGATTCTGATTATGCCGCTACTGGTGATTTACTCGAATATCCTCGGCATTATCGGCGGCGCCATTGTCGGCCTGGGCATGGACATCAGTTTTCTGCAATACGTGGAACAATCCCGACAGGCGCTGGATATGATCCAGGTGCTCAGCGGCCTGGTGAAAGCGGTGGTCTTCGCCCTACTGATTGCCATGGCTGGCTGTCGGGCGGGCATGGCCTGCGGCCGGGACTCTGCCGCCGTGGGCAACGCCACCACCAAAGCCGTGGTTACCGCCATTGTCTACCTGGTGGTCAGCGATGCGCTGCTGAACATAATTTACAGCGAGATGGGCATATGAATGACGCTCATATTCAGGTAAACAATCTGACCATGGCCTATGGCGATACGCTGATTCAGCGCGACCTGACCTTTACCATCAATCGCGGCGATATTTTTATCGTTATGGGTGGCAGCGGTTGCGGCAAAAGTACCCTGCTGAAACACCTGATTGGCCTGCTGCAACCAGCCAGCGGGGAAATCTGCTACAACGGCGTCAGCTATTTCGACGCCAGCCCCCGGCAGCAGGCCAACATGCGCCGCAGCTGGGGCACCACCTTCCAAACCGGCGGCCTGTTCAGCGCCATGACTCTGGCAGAAAACGTCGCCCTGCCCTTGCAACAACACGCTCGCCTGCAAAACGCCAGTCTCAGCAAAGCGGAAATCGCCGACCTGGTGCACTATAAACTGGCCCTTGTGGGCTTGGCGGGCTTTCAGGATTATTACCCCTCGCAAATCAGCGGCGGCATGCAAAAGCGCGCAGGGCTGGCGCGGGCCATTGCCCTGGACCCGGAAGTGCTGTTTTTCGACGAACCCAGCGCCGGGCTCGACCCCCTTAGCAGCAAACTGCTGGACGAATTAATTGTGCAGATACAACAAACCACCGGTGCTACCATTGTGGTGGTAACTCACGAACTGGCGAGCATTTTTGCCATTGGCAACAACAGCGTGTTTCTGGACCCGGAAAGCAAAGCCATGCTCGATAGCGGCCACCCGCAACACTTGAAAACCGACAGCCCGCACCACCAAGTGAGGCGCTTTCTTTCCAGGGGAACGCTTTCCCAAGGGCAAATCGACCGCAACCACAGGGAGACAACCCCATGAATTCCCGCAGCAGGCATATAGCCATTGGCGGCTTTGTGGTGGGCGCACTGGTGCTCGCCGGGCTGTTGGCGATTTTTATCAACAACGGCCTGTTTGGTGCCGAGCGCAAACACTACACACTGGTGTACGAAAGTTCGGTAGACGGCCTGAGTATCGGCGCGCCAGTAGCCCTGAAAGGGGTCACCATTGGTGAAGTCACCGACATCACCGTGAATATCGAAACCGCCACCTTCAAGGTACTCAACTTTATTACCATCGCTATCAACGAAAATCGCGTAAACCAAGTGGGCACACCGGGGGAAATTCGCGGCCTGGAGAGCTGTGGCCTGGCGGCGCAATTCCGCCTGCAAAGCCTGCTCACCGGTTTGATCTATGTGCAAATGGATTACTACCCGGACAGCCCTCCCCGACTGGTAGACATTGAAACCGAATACACCCAGTTCCCCACCGTACCCAGCGACCTGGAAGCGATCTCGCAAAACCTGCAACAAATCGACCTGAAGGGCATCAGCGCGCGCATTACCACCACCCTCAACGGCCTGGACCAGATCGTCAACGACCGCAACACCCAGGAGCTCACCAAAAACATCAGCAGCACCCTGGCCGCCTATCGGGGCCTGGCCAGTTACTTGAAAGTAGAAGTGGGTGAACTGACCGACGACATAAAACCGACCCTACGAGCGCTGGACACCACCCTGGCCGGCATCAACAAAGAACTGCCCACCATGTCTGCCTCGCTGCAACAAAGCCTGGACACCTTCGCCACCAGCATGAGCAACATCGACCAGGCCTCTGCCAACGCCGCCTATGTGCTGTCGGAAGACTCCCCCATGCTGCAACAAATGACCCGCGCCGCCGCCGAACTGGAACGCACCGCCCGCGCCATGCGGCTACTGGCAGAAACTCTGGAACGGGAACCGGAATCGCTTATTCAAGGGAAAAATCAGCAATGAAATACTGGATAGTTTTTATGACCCTGCTGGCCGCCGGTTGCAGCAGCACCCCGCAGAGCCACTATTACCTGCTCAGCAGCAAAGCAACCAGCGCCAGCGCACCCTGCGACTGCTCCATTGGCATTGGCCCGGTCACTGTGGCGGAATACCTCAACCGGCCACAAATCACCACCCGCGGCGAACCGGGGCGTTTGCAAGTGGAACAATTCCACCGCTGGGGCGAGCCCCTGCGTCACAACATCGAACGCGCCCTGCTGGAAAACCTCGCCACCCTCACCGGCTCCAGCCAGGTGGTCGTGCACCCCTGGCGGCAAAACCAACGCCCGGAGCACCGGGTGGCGATCAACATACTCAGCATGGACCGCAGCGCCAGCCGAGCCACCATCAAAGTACAATGGCAAATCGCCAACCGCCCGGCAAAAATCAGCAGCTTTTCCAGCGAACTGGCCGACAGCGGCTACAATAGCCTTGCGGAGGGGCTGAGCGAAGCCCTGTTACAACTCAGCCAGGAAATTGCTGCCGCCTTGTGACATACCAATCCCGGGTGCCGCTGCGCTTCCTTACAATGAAGGGACGGGCTACGCTACTGTAGTCCGCAGCCGTCATTGCGAGCAAAGCGAAGCAATCTCCATCCGGTTACCGCCACACTTCCCAACCCCTCTGCCACACCGGTCAAGATTGCCGCGTCGCTACGCTCCTCGCAATGACAAGGGGTATTCCTGTCACACTGAGCCCCCTCACTCCTCACACTGAGCCCTCCCCTTCGTCATCCTGAGCCCCCTTCCCTTCGTCATCCCGAGCCCTTCCCTTCGTCATCCTGAGCGCAGCGAAGGATCTCTTGGCCTCGCCAACCGGAGATTCTTCGCTGCGCTCAGAATGACAGAACTCCCATATTTGAAGCACAAAAAAACCGGCGCCTTTCAACGCCGGTTTTTCGTGCCGAAAACCGTTATTTAACCATTCAACGCTTCGCGGGCATCCACATAAGGCATATCGTGAGCCACGCCCACTGCATCGTAAGTGATCTGGCCTTTATGCACATTCAAACCGTTCAGCAAGTGCTGATCTTCCAGCATGGCTTCTTTGGCGCCCTTGTTGGCCAGGGCAATGGCGTACGGCAAAGTCACATTGTTCAGCGCCATGGTTGACGTGCGCGCCACACCGCCGGGCATATTGGCCACGCAGTAGTGAACCACACCGTCTACCACGTAAGTGGGCTCTTCGTGGGTGGTGGCCTTGGAGGTTTCAAAACAACCGCCCTGATCAATGGCCACATCCACCAATACAGAACCGTCTTTCATGCGGGAAATAATATCCCGGGTCAACAAACGCGGAGCCGCAGCGCCGGGAATCAGTACCGCACCCACCACCAGGTCCGCATCCAGAGCGTATTGTTCAACCGCAGCGGCCGTGGAGTAAACGCAGTTGATACGGCCACCAAACTCTTTGTCCAACTCACGCAGGCGCGGTACAGAACGGTCCAGAATGGTCACATCCGCACCCATACCTTCCGCCATATAAGCGGCATTGGTACCCACCACACCACCGCCAATAACCAGTACCTTGCCGGGGGCAACACCGGGCACGCCGCCCAGCAGAACACCCTGGCCACCCTGAGCTTTTTCCAGGTGGTGAGCACCCGCCTGAATAGACATACGGCCAGCCACTTCAGACATGGGGGCCAACAGCGGCAGCGCACCGGCGTTGTCAGTCACGGTTTCGTAGGCGATACAGGTAGCGCCGGATTTCACCAACAATTCGGTCTGGCGCAGGTCCGGAGCCAGGTGCAGGTAAGTAAACAACACCTGGCCTTCACGCAACATCTCGCACTCGTTGGGCTGGGGTTCCTTCACCTTGACGATCATCTCGGCGCGCTGGAAGATTTCCTGCGGGGTGTCCACAATTTCTGCGCCAGCGACCTGGTATTGGCCGTTATCAAAACCAATTGAGGCTCCGCCGTTGTTTTCAACCATCACCTGATGGCCGTTGCGTACCAGCTCTTTCACAGAGTCCGGGGTCAGGCCAATGCGGTACTCGTGGTTTTTGATTTCTTTGGGTACACCGATCAACATGGTTCGCTCCTATCGCGTTTATTCGACTAAATTGTGTTTTTCAGAATTATAGGAATAAATCACAAAAATATTTGCTTATTTTCAGCATTAAACAGAAAATCATCTGGATAAAAGAAAATAAACAGGATATTCCATGAAAAAGCGCGCCAAAGAACTCAGCAAAATTGACCGCAACATTCTTAAACTGCTGCAAAAGGATGGCCGCATCAGCTACACGGAATTGTCGCGCCGGGTGGGTTTATCGGTCACGCCCTGCATCGACCGCATCAAGCGCCTGGAAAAAGAAGGGGTTATCAACGGCTATACCGCGCTGATCAACCCGGAATTTCTGGACGCCGCCCTGGTGGTATTTGTGCAAATCCGCCTGTATCGCACATCCCAGGAGAAGTTTGCCGAATTTCGCGAAGCCGCCGTCGCCCTGCCAGAAGTACAGGAATGCTACCTGGTCACCGGCAACTTCGACTACTTGATCAAAGCCCGAGTCGCCGACATGAGCGCCTACCGGGTATTTTTGGGGGAAACCCTGCTGCAACTGCCCGGCGTGCAAGAATCCACCAGTTATGTGGTGATGGAGCAGTTAAAGGAAACGCTGGAAGTGCCGGTGCACGGCAATCGTTAGGGGGACTACTCTTATCATTACCTGAAACCCGTCATTGCGAGAGAGCGGAGCGACGCGGCAATCTCCATCCTGCCACAGCCGCGCTTTACCAAACCCTCTGCCACACCGGTCGAGATTGCCACGGCCTGCGGCCTCGCAATGACGGGATACCTTTACCCACGTCATTGCGAGGGAGCGGAGCGACGCGGCAATCTCCATCCTGCCACAGCCGCGCTTTACCAACTCCTCTGCCACACCGGTCGAGATTGCCACGGCCTGCGGCCTCGCAATGACGGGATACCTTTACCCACGTCATTGCGAGGGAGCGGAGCGACCGCGGCAATCTCCATCCTGTTACAGCCGCGCTTTACCAAACCCTCTGCCACACCGGTCGAGATTGCCACGGCCTGCGGCCTCGCAATGACGGGATACCTTTACCCACGTCATTGCGAGGGAGCGTAGCGACGCGGCAATCTCCATCCTGCTACAGCCGCGCTTTACCAAACCCTCTGCCACACCGGTCGAGATTGCCGCGGCCTGCGGCCTCGCAATGACGGGGTGAGGGAGGCTCACACCTCAAGACTCACACCTCCAGGTAATCCATAATCCCCCGCGCGGCCTGGCGGCCTTCCCAGATGGCGGTAACTACCAGGTCGGAGCCGCGCACCATATCGCCACCGGCGAAAATTTTGGGGTTGGCGGTTTGGAAGGGTCGCTCCTGTTGTTCCGGGGCGATCACCCGGTCGCCATCGTCCAAACCGATGTCGAAGTCGGCGAACCAGGGGGCCGGGCTGGGGCGGAAGCCGAAGGCCACCAGTATCACATCGGCGCGCACCACGGTTTCGCTGCCGGGTACGGTTTCCGGGCGGCGGCGGCCGCTGGCGTCTGGTTCGCCCATGCGGGTTTCCACCAGTTTGATGCCTTCCACTTTGCCATCGCCGACAATTTCCACCGGCTGGCGGTTGAACAGGAAGTGCACCCCTTCTTCCAAAGCGTTTTCCACTTCTTTGCGGGAGCCGGGCATATTGTCGCGGTCGCGGCGGTAGGCACAGGTGACTTTGTCGGCGCCCTGACGCACGGAGGTGCGGTTGCAGTCCATGGCGGTGTCGCCACCACCCAGTACCACCACGCGTTTGCCTTCCAGGTTTATAAACGGCGTGTCGCCGGGTTCCATGCCCAGGTTATTTTTCACGTTGCCCACCAGAAACGGCAATGCCGGGTACACGCCGGGCAGGTCTTCACCGGGCAGGCCACTCTGCATGGAGGTGTAGGTGCCCATACCCAGGAATACCGCGTCGTAGTCGTCCATCAATGTCTGGAACGGCACGTCTTTGCCGATTTCAGTGTTCAATTGGAACTCGATTCCCATGCCTTCAAACAATTCCCGGCGTTTGACCATCACCGATTTTTCCAGTTTGAATTCCGGGATGCCAAAGGTCAGCAGGCCGCCGATTTCCGGGTAGCGGTCAAACACCACGGCTTTGATGCCGTTGCGCGCCAGCACGTCGGCACAGGCAAGCCCGGCGGGGCCGGCACCGACAATGGCGACTTTTTTGTCGATGGCTTTTACCTGAGACAGATCCGGCGTCCAGCCCAGTTCCAGGGCGGTATCGGTAATGTACTTTTCCACATTGCCGATGGTCACCGCGCCAAAGCCGTCGTTGAGGGTACAGGCACCTTCACAGAGGCGGTCTTGCGGGCACACCCGGCCACAGATTTCCGGCAGGGAGTTGGTCTGGTGGCACAGCTCCACCGCCTCGGCAATGTTGCCGTCACTCACCAGCTGCAGCCAGTTGGGAATGTAATTGTGTACCGGGCACTTCCACTCGCAGTAGGGGTTGCCGCAATCCAGGCAGCGATGCGCCTGCTGAGCCGCCTGCTCCGATTCAAACACGTTGTAGATTTCCACGTATTGTTCACGGCGCACTTCGATGGGCTTTTTCACCGGGTCTTCCCGGGGCACTTCAACAAACTGGAAATCGTTGTTATCGAACGATGGTTTTTGCACGGGAATCATCTTGTTTACTGGTTTGTTCATGAATTATTCCCCCCGCTTCTGATAACTGGACAACAGCCCTTCCAGGTTGGCCGCCTTGGGCTTCACCAACCAGAATTTGGAGCGGTAGTCCTCGAAGTTTTCCACGATTTCCCGGGCGTAGGCGCTGTCGGTTTCGTCCACGTGCTCACGGATCAGCTCCTTGAGCAAGCTGCGATAGGCCTGGGCACCTTCGTTGGAGATGCGATTGATGTCTACCGAATCCATATTGATGCGGTCCATCATGTTGCGCTCCATATCCAGCACAAAGGCAAAGCCGCCGGTCATACCGGCACCAAAGTTGTGGCCCACTTTGCCCAGCACCACCACAATGCCGCCGGTCATGTATTCGCAACAGTGGTCCCCTGCTCCTTCAATCACCGCCACGGTGCCAGAGTTGCGCACCCCGAAGCGTTCCCCGGCGGTACCGGAAGCGTACAGGCGGCCGCCGGTAGAACCATACAGGCAGGTGTTGCCCATAATGGGCGCTAACTGGGTGGAGAATTGGCTGCCATCCGCCGGGCGCAACACAATCTTGCCACCGGCCATGCCTTTGCCCACGTAGTCGTTGGCGTCGCCTTTCAGGTACAACTCCAGACCGGGCGCGTTCCACACCCCCAGTGACAAACCAGCCACCCCTTCCAGGTGCAGTTTCAGCGGCTTGGGCAGGCCATCCACCCCGAAGGTACGGGCGATTTCTCCGGACAGGCGAGCACCGATGGAACGGTCGCAGTTGTTCACCGGGTAGTGGAATTCACCCCCTTCGCCGCTGTGAATCACCTCGCGGGTATCACCGAGAATGCGCTCCGCCAGCTCCGCCTTGTCGAAGGGCTGGTTGCGTTCCAGCATGCAGAAGCGCGGTTTGCCTTCCAAAAGATCGTCGGTGTGGACAATGGGCGCCAGTTGCAGGTGGCGCTGCTTGTCGGTATCGCCGGGCAGAATATCCAGCAGATCGACGCGGCCAATCAGGTCTTTAAGGCTGCTGACACCCAGCGAGGCCATAATCTGACGGGCCTCCTCCGCCACCCCGAGGAAGAAGTTCATCACCATTTCCACGGTGCCTTCAAAGTGTTTGTCGCGCAGTTGTTGGTCTTGTGTGGCGACACCTGTGGCGCAGTTGTTGAGGTGGCAGATGCGCAGGTATTTGCACCCCAGGGCCACCATGGGCGCGGTGCCAAAACCAAAGCTCTCGGCCCCCAGAATGGCCGCCTTTATCACATCCAGGCCGGTTTTCAGGCCGCCGTCGGTTTGCAGTCGCACCTTGTCCCGCAGGTTGTTCACCTGCAAGGTCTGGTGGGCTTCTGCCAGCCCCAACTCCCAGGGAGAACCGGCGTAGCGGATAGAGGTAATGGGGCTGGCACCGGTGCCGCCATCGTGACCGGAAATGGTAATCAGGTCTGCGTAGGTTTTTGCCACACCTGCCGCGATGGTGCCCACGCCGGGGCGGGACACCAGTTTTACCGATACCAGAGCATCCGGGTTGACCTGTTTGAGGTCAAAGATCAGCTGGGCCAAATCCTCAATGGAATAAATATCGTGGTGCGGTGGCGGCGAAATCAGGGTGACGCCGGGCACCGAAAAGCGCAGCCGGGCAATCAGGTCATTGACCTTGTGGCCGGGCAGCTGACCGCCCTCGCCGGGCTTGGCGCCCTGGGCGATTTTGATTTGCAGCACATCCGCATTCACCAGGTAGTGCGGCGTAACCCCGAAACGGCCAGAGGCAATCTGCTTGATGCGGGACACCTTTTCGGTGTTAAAGCGCACCGGGTCTTCGCCGCCCTCACCGGAATTGGAGCGCCCGCCCAGGCGGTTCATGGCCACCGCCAGAGCTTCGTGGGCCTCTGGCGACAATGCCCCCAGGGACATGGCAGCGGAGTCGAAGCAGCGGACAATATTTTCCACCGGCTCCACAGCGTCAAGGGAGATAGCCTGTTGATCGGTGTTCAGCTGCAACATATCCCGCAACGCCAGGGTTGGCCGGTTGTTGATCAGCGCCGCGTAGGGCTGCCAGTTGTCCTGACCGCCATTGCGCACGGCGTTTTGCAGGGCCTTGACCACATCCGGATCAAAGGCGTGTTGTTCCTGACCGTAGACAAATTTGTGCAGGCCGCCGGGCTCCAGGTTGCGGGTAATCTGCCAGGCGCGGGTGGCGTGCACATTCTGGTCGGTTTCCAGATCGGCAAAGGTGGCACCTTCAATGCGACTGGTGGTTTGCGGAAAGCACAGTTCAGTGACCTGTTTGGACAAACCAATCACCTCGAATAACTGAGCACCGCGATAAGACGTCAGAGTGGAAATGCCCATCTTGGAGATGATTTTCAGCAATCCCAGGTTGATACCCTTGCGGTACTGCTTGAACGCCTTGTTGACGCTGCAGGACAGCTCGTTACTGCAACTGAGGTCGTACAAGGTGTGGTAGCTCAGGTACGGATACACCAGTGACGCGCCAACACCAATCAGGGTGGCGATCTGGTGGGCATCCCGGGCCTGACCGGTACTGGCGACGATATTGGAGTCGCAGCGCAGGCCGGTATTGATCAGGTGGTTGTGCACCGCACCCACCGCCAGCAGGATGTGAATGGGCTGGCAACCGGGGCGAATACTGTGGTCCGAGAGGATGCAGGTCAGCACCCCTTCGCGCACCTTCTGTTCCACGTCCAGGCACAGGTTTTTCAGGGCCTGCTCCAGATTCGTCTGCGACGGGTCGTAGTTGAGATCGAATTTTTGTGCCTGAAAATCCGGGTGTTCGCTATGTTTCAGGGCATAGTACTTGCGCGGTGATAACAGCGGGCTGTTGAGGTTGATACGCACGCCGTGGCGCGGGGTTTCCTCAAACAAATTGTGCTCGCGACCGGCCACGGTACCCAGTGACATCACCGTTACTTCCCGCAGGGAGTCGATGGGCGGGTTGGTGACCTGGGCAAATTGCTGGCGAAAGTAGTCAAACAGGTTGCGCTGTTTGCGCGACAGCACCGCGATGGGCGTATCGTCGCCCATGGAGCCCACCGCCTCTTTGCCTCCTTCCGCCAGCGGCAGGATGATCTGCTGGCGCTCCTCCATGGAGAGGTTAAACATTTTCATGTAGGTGCGAATCTGGTCTGGCTCCAGAGTACCTTCCAGTTCGATACTCTCGTCTTCCATGGTGGAATCCAGGCGCGTCACCCCTTCCCGCAGCCACTTTTTGTAGGGGTGGCGGCTGGCCAGGGAATGCTCTACATCGTCCCGATGGAAAATGCGGCCGGTGTGGGTATCCACGGAGAGAATATCCCCCGGCCCAAGGCGACCCTTGGCGACGATATCCTGGGGTTGCAGGTCGCAAACGCCCATTTCCGAGGCCACGATAATGTGGTCGTCACGGGTCAGGGTCCAGCGGGAGGGTCGCAGGCCGTTGCGATCCAGGGTACAGATGGCGTAACGACCATCGGTGAGCACCAACCCGGCGGGGCCGTCCCAGGGCTCCATGTGCATGGAGCTGTATTCGTAGTAGGCGCGCACTTCCGGGTCGCGATCTTCCACGTTGTGCCAGGCGGGGGGCACCAGCAGGCGCACTGCCCGGTGCATGTCCATACCGCCGATCACCAGCAGTTCCAGCATGTTGTCCAGGCTGAACGAGTCGGAGCCAGAGCTGCTCACCAGTTCCCCCGCTTCCAGCAAATCCGGCAACAGCGGCGAGGCAAATTTGCTGCGCCGGGCACGGGCCCAGGCGCGGTTGCCTTCGATGGTATTGATCTCGCCGTTGTGGGCCAGCATACGGAACGGCTGCGCCAGTGACCAGCGCGGCAGGGTATTGGTGGAGAAGCGTTGGTGGAACACACAGATACCGGTTTCCAGGCGGCTGTCCGCCAGGTCCAGATAAAACTTCGACAGGTCTACCGGCATCATCAGGCCTTTATAGCCCAGCACACCACTGGACAGGCTCACCACATGAAAGTCTTCGTCGCTTTCCAGGCGTTGCTCGGCGCGGCGGCGACCGATCAACAGGCGGGCTTCAAAGTTGGCTTTGTCCAGCTCATCGGTGGTCACAAAAACTTGCTCGATGGCGGGCAGGCATTCTTTGGCGATCTCCCCCAGGCAACTGTCGTCCACCGGCACATGGCGCCAGCCCACCACCTGCAAGCCCTGGGTGCTGAGCTCTTGGGCCAGAATGTCTTTGGCGGCGTCTCGCAGGGAGTCGTCCTGGCTGAGCATAATGGCGCCGACCGCGTACAGCGATGGCAGCTCCACAGCAAAATGGCTGCGGGCGATATTGCGCAAAAAGCTGTCGGGCTTTTGCATCAGCAGGCCACAGCCGTCGCCGGTTTTTCCGTCCGGGGCAATGCCGCCGCGGTGGGTCATGCAGGTCAGTGCACCGATGGCGTTTTGCAACAACCCGTGGCTGGGTTTGCCGCGCAGGTGCGCAATCAGCCCAAAACCGCAGCTGTCCTTGAATTCATCCAGAGAATATAAACCTTGTGACATGTTTCCCCCAGGTTACTGCCCGACGCAACCGGCGCCCCAGGAGCCAGTCGGATTTAGGATTAATCTACTGTGGAAAAGCCGGATTTGGCCATATTTTCCGATTATTCTCGTTAAATAGCGGGCTATTCGCCTCAAATAATCGAAAAATCTGACTCAAACCGGTCTTTCCCTCGTGACGATCACCTAAACCCGACAGGCTCCTGGTGCCTGGTGGTTTGCGGGCTACAAAATCAAATATAAAATATTATTTCGCTAGCAAAATATTGCATCTTACTAAAAATCAGCCGCTTCGTCATTAAAGATGGCTGGTGGATTACGCCGCTTTGCGGCTAATCCACCCTACGCAATGTTGCTCAAGATATAATTCGCAGTATGCATTGATTTACCAGTACCTTTAACACCCCAGGCTTACGAACCCGACACTTCTGGCAAAAAAAGTCCACTATAGCGCCAAAGCAACACCAACTATAGCGGACATTGGTATAACTTATTGACTCTTAACCGGTATTGCGCATGCCCGCAGCAATTCCTGAAATGGTCACCATCAGGGCCTGTTCCAGGGTGTCGTCGCTGGCATGGCGGTTGCGGCGCAGCAATTCGGCCTGAATAAAATTCAGCGGGTCAGTATAAGTGTTGCGGGATATCACCGACTGTTTGTTTTCCGGCGCATCGTCCATCAGGTCGCTGTCGTTGGAGATGGCCAGTACTGTGCCGATGTCCGCCTGCAACTGCTTGCGCAACTGCTCACCCAGAGAATGCAGGCATGGGTCGACCAGCAGCGAATCGTAGTAAGCGGAAATTTTGCTGTCGGTTTTCGCGTACACCATCTCCAGCAGTGACAAACGGGTGGAAAAGAACGGCCACTGTTTGCACATGGCTTCCAGCAGGCCCCGCTGACCTTCGTCCACCAGTTTTTGCAGTGCCTGCCCAGCGCCGAGCCAGGCGGGTAACATCAGACGATTCTGACTCCAGGCAAATATCCAGGGAATCGCCCGCAGGGTTTCGATACCACCCCCTTGGCGGCGCTTCGCCGGGCGCGAGCCGAGGGGCAGTTTGGCCAGTTCCTGTTCCGGAGTGGCGCTGCGGAAATAATCGATAAAGTCGCTGTCTTCCTGCACCAGCTGGCGGTAAGCCGCACAAGAGCGCTGCGACAGAAATTCCATCACATCACGCCACTGTTGGCTCGGCACCGGCGGGCGTTCCAGGTCTGCGCTGAGTATTGCGCTGCTGTACAGCGCCAGGGTTTTGGTGGCCAGTGACGCCAGTCCCAGCTGCGCCTGGATCATTTCTCCCTGAATGGTAACCCGCAAACCATTGCGCAGTGAGCCGGGAGGCTGCGACAACAGGGCCGCATGAGTGGGCGCACCACCGCGCCCCACAGTGCCACCGCGACCATGAAACAGTTTCAGCGCCACCTCCGCTTTGCCGCAAACGTCCAGCAATTGCTCCTGGGCTTTGTATTGCGCCCAGCCCGCCGCCATCATGCCGGCGTCTTTGGCGGAGTCGGAGTAGCCGATCATCACCATTTGCTGACCCTGAATATGCTGCCGATACCAGGCATTTTCCAGCAGCCGTTCTATGGTGCTGGCGGCATTAACCAGGTCGTCCAGGGTTTCAAACAACGGCGCCACCGGCAAGGGTTCGCTGACACCGGAAATTTTCAGCAACAGCTTTACCGCCAGCACATCGGAGGGCTGGCGGGCCATGGAAATCACGTATGACGTGATGGTACCCCTGGGCTGGCGGGCAATTTCCGCACAGGTATCCAGCACTTCTTTAACCGCCGCCGAGGGTTGCCATTGGGCAGGCACCAGCGGGCGTTTGTTTTGCAGCTCCGCCACCAGAAATGCCTGCTTCTGCTCCTCGCTCCACTGATGGTAATCCCCCAGCTCAAGATACTGGGTGAGTTCCGAAAACACATCGCTGTGTCGGGTGCTTTCCTGGCGAACGTCCAGTTGCAATAAGTTGAGGCCAAAACAGGCGACACGACGCAAGGTATCCAGCAGTTTGTTGTCGGCGATAGAGCCCATGTTACAGGCGTGCAACGAGCGGTAACACAGGTGCAGTGGCTGCCACAATTGATCTGCTGTTTCCAGGCCATCACCATCACTGGCCGGCTTGCCATTAAGCTCCGCATCAATAGTGCGCAGGGTGTTTCTCAGGCGGGTGCGCAGGTCGCGCAGCACCACCCGGTAGGGCTCTGTTGCACCATTGGCGTATTCCGCCAGTTCGCTGTTGCAGGCCGACATGGATAGCTCATCAATCAGCTCGCCAATGTCTTTTAAATAGAGGTCGATGGCTTTCCAGCGATTGAGCAAAATCACTTCGCGGGTAACGCTGGCGGTAACATTGGGGTTGCCATCCCGGTCGCCGCCAATCCAGGAGACAAAAGACACAGGCCTGGCATCCAGCGGCAGCTCTTTGCCTGTGGCTTGCTGCAGAGTGCAGGAAAGGCGCCGCAAAAATTCCGGCAGCGCCCGCCACAGTGATTTTTCCACCACCGCCAGCGCCCACTTTGCCTCGTCCACCGGGGTTGGCCGGGCGGCGCGAAATTCATTGGTGTGCCAAATGTGCGCCACCAGTTCCTGCAAGCGTTTTTGCAGGGCATCGCGCTCGGCTTCCGCCAGACCATCCAGCTCCAACTGCCCCAGGCAGCGCTGGATTTCCACGTGCTTGTTAATCAGACTGCGGCGGGTAATTTCTGTGGGGTGAGCGGTAATTACCAATTCCATATGCAGGTTGGCCACCGCTTCTGCAATGTGCTGCTCGCCGACACCGCTGTTGGACAGTTCGGAAAATACATTGGCCAGGGTGCCGCTGGCGGAGTAAACGGATTCGCTCCAGCGCGACAGACCATTGTGCTGCTCGGCAATATTGGCCAGCTTGAGAAAGTGGCTGAAGGCACGCACCACCGGCAGAAATTCTTCTTTCTTCAGGCCCGACAGCAGGTTCAGTAACTCCTGCTGTTTTACCGGATCACCGGCCCTGCCCTGTTTGGCGAGTTGGCGGATGGTCTCCACTTTGGCAAAGACACCTTCACCCTCGGCAGCCTTGACGGTATTGCCGAGCATGGTGCCCAGCAATTGCACATTGCTGTGTAGGGATTGAGCGGACATAGCGAGTTCTCTGCAACCTATTGGCCGATACGGGCAACCGTATCCCTGGCAATATCTTCGATGCGCTGCCAATCCCTGTCTGCGACAGTGCCTTTACTGGCCATCCACGAACCGCCCACGCAAACCACATTGGGCAGCGCCAGAAAATCGGTAAAGTTATCCAGGCTCAAACCACCGGTTGGGCAGAAAGACACATTGGGCAGCGGCGAAGCCAGTGATTTAAGCAATTCCATACCGCCCACGGCCACCGCCGGGAACAGTTTGAAGCACGTCAGCCCCATGTCGGTGCCGCGCATTACTTCAGAGGCGGTGGCTACACCGGGCAACAGTGGCAAGCTCAAAGCCTCGGCTTTTTTCACCAGGGCCTCGGTCATTCCCGGGCTCACCAGAAAATCCACACCGGCATCGGCGGCGAGTAACGCATGGTCGCCATTGAGTACGGTGCCCGCAGAGACACTCAATTCCGGCAGCGCCTGTTTGACACGGGCAATGGCAGCGGCGGCCTGAGGGGTGCGCAGGGTAATTTCCACCGCCTTGATACCGCCATTGAGCAGGGCCCGGCAAAGGTCTACAGCAGTGCCCTCGTCTTCAATGGTGAGAACGGGCAGCACTTTGATTTCGGCAAGTTGTGTGGCAAGAGCCATGGGTTATGTACCTCTAACAGGTCAGGAGTTGATGGCGGAAGCACCACGGCTGGCACCCCCTACCACTTGACGGAAGTTGGCGAACAGATTGCGGCCAAGGTTTTGGGTTTCGCTGGGGCCGGTGACGGGCTCTCTTGCCGCCAGCTCAGCATCGCTCAAGTCCACTGTAAGAATGCCTTTGTCGGCATCCAGAGTGACCAGATCGCCATCTCGCAAGCGAGAAATGGGACCCTGATCCACCGCCTCCGGCGACAGGTGAATGGCCGCCGGCACCTTGCCGGAAGCACCGGACATACGGCCATCGGTGACCAGCGCCACCTGATAACCGCGATCCTGCAGCAGCCCCAGGTAAGGGGTCAGTTTGTGCAATTCCGGCATACCGTTGGCTTTGGGGCCCTGAAAGCGAACCACGGCAATCAGGTCGCCATCCAGCTCACCGGCTTCAAAGGCGGTTTTGATGTCGTCCTGGGCGTGGAAAATTCGACAGGGGGCAGACACCACCCGGTGCTCCGGTTTTACCGCGGAGACTTTGATCACCGATTCCCCCAGGTTGCCTTTCAATACCCGCAGACCGCCCTCTTTGTCGAACGGCTCGGCAACGCCGGTAAGCACATCCGGCAAACGGGATTCCAGCACTTTGTTTTGCCAGACAATGCGGCCATCGTCGGCCAGTTGCGGCGCCAGTTCGAAGCTGTCCAGGCCTTCCCCCATCAGGGAGTGTACATTCTCGTTCAGCAATCCGGCGGAGCGCAGTTCACGCACCAGAAAGGCCATGCCGCCGGCTCTCTGGAAGGCGTTGATATCCGCTTCGCCATTGGGGTACACGCGGGCCAGCAATGGCACCACCCGGGACAGCTCATCAAAGTCCTGCCAGTGCAGTTCAATGCCCGCAGCGGCGGCAATGGCCACCAGGTGTAAGGTGTGGTTGGTGGAACCGCCGGTGGCCAGCAGAGCAACCACGGCGTTGACCAGAGATTCTTCGGTAACGGTTTCGCACAGGGGCTTGATGCCACTGGCGGGGTCGGCGGCGGCGATGACTTTAAGTACCGACTCGGTGGTCAGCGCCGGGCGCATGGGGTCTTCCGGGTTGACAAAGGAACTGCCCGGCAGCTGTACGCCGAGCATTTCCATCAACACCTGGTTGCTGTTGGCGGTGCCGTAAAAGGTGCAGGTGCCGGGGCTGTGATAGGAGGCGGATTCCGCTTCCAGCAATTCTTCTTTGGAGGCTTTGCCCTCGGCAAAACGCTGGCGCACAGCGGCTTTTTCTTTGTTGGGAATACCCGACGGCATGGGCCCGGCGGCCACGAAAGCGGTTGGCAAATGGCCAAACTGCAAAGCACCAATAATCATGCCGGGAACAATTTTGTCGCACACACCCAGACACAGCACACCGTCGAACAGGTTGTGGCTGAGGCCTACCGCTGTGGCCATGGCCACCACATCGCGGCTGAACAGACTCAACTCCATGCCCGGCTGACCCTGGGTCACCCCGTCACACATGGCGGGAACGCCACCTGCCACCTGAGCGCTGCTGCCCACTTCGCGGGCAACTTTTTTGATCTGCTCCGGGTAATCCAGCAATGGCTGGTGAGCGGACAGCATGTCGTTGTAAGAGGTAACAATGCCCAGGTTGGCACTGTTCATCAGGCGAATGGTTTGCTTGTCCTGCTCGCCACAGGCCGCATAACCGTGGGCCAGATTGCCACAGGAAAGGCGCTTTTTGGGGGGATTTTCGTCTCGCGTTTGCGCCATGGCCGCCAGATAATCTGCACGGCTTTGGCGGCTGCGTTCGCGAATACGGGCTGTTACCTGCTCTACAACCGGGTTCATACTAGTGCTCCATCAAGGTAATAATTACGGATTCAGTTGGTCTGTCAGCGTTCATGGCAAGGCGCACCTTGCAGGGAATGGATACTCCCTTGCCGAGAGGTGCAACGCAGTCCATGGGCGCTGACAGACCAACCCTATCCCATGAAATAAAGAGGGCGTTGCTGTGGTGTCCCGCCACGGTGTTGCAGCCTTTGCAAAGGGAACGACCCTTCGCGGCAGACTGCGCCTTGTGGCGAAACACCACAGCAGCGCTGAACTCGCAATTACTACCTTGATGGAGCACTACTCACCTGCGTAAAAGAGGTTGACGGGGACTTTGTTCTGGCGCAGTACGGCAGACACCGGGTAAGACGCCTGGCTTGCCATGCCCAGGGCTTTTTGGAAAACCCGCCATTTGTTGTTGCCTTCAAAGTGCAGTACCAGAAAGCGACTGTTGAGAACCGCGGGCAGCGACAGGGTCATTCTGTCGTGGGGAGCCACCGGGGGCGTGGTCGCCAGGCAAAGGCGTTCGCCCTCCATATCCAGAGCTTCTTCCAGGTTGTCCGCCTGGGGAAAGAAAGAGGCGGTATGGCCATCGTCACCCATGCCCAGCACCACCACATCAAATGGCAGCGGCAGTTCGCGCAGACTCTGCTCGATCTGGTCAGCGCCATCGAAAGGAGTTTCACTGCTGTTCTTGAGCGGCATAAAGCGGGCCTTGCGAGCCCGGTTTTTCAGCAGCTGTTCCGCCACCAGACGGGCGTTGGATGCCGGGTGGTCCGGGTCGACCCAGCGTTCATCCACCAGGGTGACGATAACATGCTGCCAGGGCAGCTCCCGGCGAGAAAGTGCCTGGAAAAACGCCTTCGGGGTGCTGCCACCGGAAACCGCCAGGGTCGCCACACCGCGCTCGTCAATACCGCGGCGAAGCTGACGAGCCACCGCTGCTGCCAGCTGTTCTGCCAACTGATCGGAACAGCGATAAGAAGCAATCGAGACGGTATCCGTCAGAACTTTGCGTATGCCGTTGACCATTTAAATATCCTCGTACCATTGACGATCGTCTTTTGCCAGCAACGCGATGGCTGCGGTTGGCCCCCAGCTGCCCGCTGTGTACTGGGCGATTTTTTGGCCAACTTCCTGCCAGGCAGAGCGGATGCCATCCACCCAGCACCAGGCTGCATCCACTTCGTCGGAGCGCACGAACAGGGTTGGGTTTGCGTTGATCACATCCAGCAGCAAACGCTCGTAGGCGCTCACGCCCTGTTCACCACCGGAGACATCGGAGAAGAACAGGTCCAGCGCCACCGGTTGCAGGGGCATGCCCTTCTTCAACCCGGGCACTTTGCTCATCAGACTCAGCTGAATGCCATCGTTGGGCTGCAGGCGAATGGTCAGGCGGTTGGGTTCGCTGGCGGAATCACTGAAGATGGAGTGAGGAATCTCTTTGAATTGGATAACAATCTCCGAGTAGCGTACCGGCAGACGCTTGCCGGTGCGCAGATAGAATGGCACGCCGGCCCAACGCCAGTTATCTACCTCTGCTTTCAGGGCGACAAAAGTCTCGGTATCGGATTTCTGGGCCGCGCCCTCCTCCTCCCGGTAACCAGGCACCGGCTCACCGGCCACGGCACCGGCCACATACTGGCCGCGAACCACGGATTCTTTCAGGTTGCTGGCGTCGATGGGCTTGAGGCAGCGCAGCACTTTCAGTTTTTCATCACGCACCGCATCTGCCGCCAGGTCTGCGGGGGGCTCCATGGCGGTAAGGCACAACAGCTGTAACAGGTGGTTCTGCACCATGTCCCGCATGGCACCGGCTTCGTCGTAAAAACCCCAGCGCCCTTCCACACCCACGGTCTCGGCTACCGTAATCTGAATGTGATCGATGTAGTTGTTGTTCCACAGAGGCTCGAACAGGGCATTGGCAAAACGCAGTGCCAGCAGGTTCTGTACCGCCTCTTTCCCCAGGTAATGGTCGATGCGGTACACCTGGTCTTCGTCAAAAATTTCGGTCAGGTGGCTGTTGATTTCCTGGAAGGACTCGCGGTCATCTCCCAGCGGTTTTTCAACCACGATGCGGGTGCTGGGGCGGTTCAGACCCACCGCCGCCATGGACTGACAAATGGGCGCGAAAATATTGGGCGGGGTCGCCAGGTACACCATCAGCTCGCGGCTGTCGTCGGAAAAATACTGCTCTTTCACCGGGCGCAGATCGTCAGCCACGGTAGCGTCGGCAAACACCAGCTCAAGACGGTTGACAAAACTCTGCCAGGCATCACCGTCAATATCTTCGTTGCGGGAAATACCCTCGCGAATATCTTCCAGAAATTCCTCCTGGGGAATCTCCCGCCGGGAAACGCCAAAAATCCGCAGACCTTCCGGCAGGCTGCCGTTCTTGTCCAGCTTGTATAAGGATGGGTACAACTTGCGAAAAGCCAGATCGCCCACACCGCCAAAAATCAACACATCACAGGCCACAACAACACCTCAAAGATATAAGTGGATTACAAACTACCGTTACAAGTCATAAAAAACAATACTTTTTTGTAATTTATTTTCATTTTTGTTAGTTTGACTTTCACCCCGACACCAACAGACGTATTATGACCGCATCTATCCAACCCCCAAACACCAGGCACATGCCCATGAATCTGCTGCCATTGTTGAAGAGCCCAAACCTTCACCTGAGCAAATCGGAGCGCAAAGTCTGCGAGACGGTACTGGCTGCCCCTGAGGACGCGGTACACACCCCTATTGCGGTTATCGCCAAACAAGCCGGTGTCAGTGAGCCCACGGTAAACCGCTTTTGCCGCCGTCTTGGGTGCAAGGGCTATCCGGACTTCAAGGTCAAGCTGGCCCGGGAGCTGTCCAACGGACAACCGCTGATGACCCGGGATGTCACACCTTCCGACAGCCTTGCCACACTGACTGAGAAGATCTTCGAATCCACCCGCGCCACCTTGCACACCACCCAGTCGTCTATCGACACTCCCTCGCTGGAAATGGCCGTGGATGCCTTGGCCCAGGCCAAATGCATTGTGTTTTTCGGGCTCGGCGCCTCCGGGTCTGTAGCCCTGGATGCACAACACAAGTTCTTCCGTTTTAACACACCGGTTATCGCCCACACCGACATCCTTAACCAGCGCATGTGCTGTGCCGCCATGGGCCAGCAGGACGTGGCGGTATTTATTTCCTACACAGGCCGCACCAAGGCGATTATCGAGAATGCCCAAATTGCCAGAGAGGTTGGCGCAACGGTGATTGGCATTACCGGCGCACACTCCCTGCTGGCAAAGCAGTGCAGCATCGTGTTGCCGGTGGACATTCCGGAAGACACAGACCTCTACACCCCCATGACATCCCGTATCAACCACCTGGTACTTGTCGATGTGCTGGCCACCGCTGTGGCGGTAAAACGGGGCCCGCAGTTTTCCAACCACCTGAAAAGACTGAAAGATTCTCTCCTTAACACCCGGGAAATGAAACAATCCACCTAAAGTAATATTAATTAAGTTTCAGTTTTTCCTTATTTTTCCAATTTCTTTATTGATTTCGTAATTTAATTACGGAATACTGACTCCTCCAAATTTGAGCAATTTGAGGTGGTTTCAGATGATTAGGGTTGCTATTAACGGCTTCGGCCGCATTGGTCGAAATATACTGCGTGCCTGCTACGAAGGCGGCTACAACGACCGTATCCAGATTGTTGCCATTAACGATCTGGGCTCCCCGGAAATCAATGCACACCTGTTGCGGCATGACACAGTGCACGGTCACTTTGGCCGCACTGTTGCAGTAACCGAGCATGGGCTGCTGGTGGATGGCGAAACCATTCAGGTATTTGCCGAACGCAACCCGGCGGAACTGCCCTGGGAAAGCCTGGAAATTGACCTGGTGATGGAGTGTACCGGCCTGTTTACCAAACGTCCTGACGCCAGCAAGCACCTGGAAGCCGGTGCCAAACGTGTGCTGGTTTCCGCCCCCGGCACCGATATGGACGCCACCGTGGTTCACGGCGTCAACCACCAAATTCTTTCCCCGGAGCACAGCGTTATTTCCAACGCCTCCTGCACCACCAACTGCCTGGCACCCATTGCCAAGGCCCTGCACGACAGCGTTGGCATTATCTCCGGGCTGGCCAATACGGTGCACGCCTACACCAATGACCAGGTGTTGAGCGACATTTATCACACCGATTTGCGCCGTGCCCGCTCTGCCACCCAATCCATGATTCCGGCCAAAACCGGTGCCGCCGCTGCTATCGGCGATGTGATTCCGGAGCTGCGCGGCAAACTGGACGGTCTTGCGGTGCGCGTGCCGGTTATCAATACCTCGCTGCTGGATTTGACCTTCAAGGCCGGCCGCGACACCACCGTGGAAGAAATCAACCACGCGATTGAAGAGGCGGCTCGCGGTGACATGGGCTCTGTGCTGGCGGTTAACGATCTGCCGCTGGTATCCACAGACTTCAACCACAATCCGGCTTCATCGATTTTTGACAAAACCCAAACCAAGGTAATTGGCGATCAGGTGAAAATTCTTGCCTGGTACGACAACGAGTGGGGCTTCTCCAACCGTATGCTCGACAACACCCTGGTTATCGGAGCCTTGTAACGACGCAAGAAACTCCATTTCCACTTTCCGGACTTATGCCATGCTGTAACAGAACTCCTACCCCTCGACAGGTAGTCATGTGGCATAAGTCCTTTTTATTTTCTGATACAGTGCGGGTATGATGAATACCAATACCGACTTTAATCCCTCCGCCGCCGTGCAGTGGCAACTGCTTGACGCCCAAGCCAACGACATCGGCAACCTCAATATCGCCAACCTGCTAAAAACTGACCCCGACCGCGCCCAACAAATGAGCGTTGCCTGGCAAGGCTTTTTTTTCGACTACTCAAAAAGCCTGATTGACCGCACAGCCCTGAGCACCCTGTTCAGCCTGGCGCAAGCATCACCACTGGCCAGCAGCATTGGCGCCATGGTGAGCGGCGAGCCCATCAACCGCTCAGAGGGCCGCCCGGTACTACACACCGCGTTGCGCAACCCGGCACAGTTCGATTTTTCCGTAGATGGCGGCAATGTGGCCGAACTGGTGCAGAAAGGCCGGGAGCAAATAAAAGCGGTCAGCGAGCGCATTCGCAGTGGTCAGTGGCTTGGCAGCACTGGCAAGCCGATTACCGATGTCATCAACATTGGCATTGGCGGCTCCGACCTGGGGCCGAAAATGGCCTGCCGCGCCTTGCAACAGTACGCCTGCGCCGATATTCGCTGCCACTTTATATCCAACGTCGATGGCGCAGAAATCAACACCCTGCTGAAAGGCCTCAATGCAGAAACCACTCTGGTGGTGATTGTCAGCAAAACCTTCACCACCCAGGAAACCCTGCTCAACGCCAAAACCGCCCTCGCCTGGCTCAGTGAGCAATTGGGGCTGTCCAATCCTGAATCCAGCACTCAGGTTCTGGGCATTACCGCCAACCTGGATAATGCGCAGAAATACGGTATTCCCGCCGCACAGATTATTGAATTTGGCAACTGGGTGGGCGGGCGTTATTCACTGTGGAGCGGTGTCGGCCTGTCTATTGCCATTGCTGTGGGCTACGAGGCTTTTGTGGCGTTTCTGGATGGCGCCAAAGCCATGGACGAGCACTTTTTTAACGCCGAATTCAGCGAAAATATGCCCGTAATACTGGCGCTGTTGAATATCTGGTACAACAATTTTCTCGGCGCAACCTCCACGGCGGTTATCCCCTACTGCGAACGCCTGAACTTCCTGCCCCCTTATCTGCAACAGCTGGAAATGGAAAGTAACGGCAAGTCCGTTACCCAGAATGGCGAACCTGTCAGTTACAACACCGGCGGTTTGATCTGGGGAGAACCAGGCACCAACGGCCAGCACGCGTTTTTCCAGCTGCTTCACCAGGGCACTCAGCTCATACCGGTGCAGTTTATCGGTGCCGTGAAAGACTCGCTGAGCAGCGAAGAACACCACAGCATATTGTTGCAAAACATGCTGGCCCAGGGAGCCGCCCTGATGAATGGCCAACAATCCGACAACGGCCACGCCCACTACCCGGGCAACCGCCCTTCCACCACGTTGCTGATGGATGAGCTAACCCCTTTTAACCTGGGTGCCCTGATCGCTCTTTATGAGCACAAGGTATTTGCCGAAGGTGTAATTTGGGGCATCAACTCCTTTGACCAATGGGGTGTGGAACTGGGCAAGAAAATTGCCAGGCAGCTAGCCGAACAAGGCGGCGACAGCAACTGGGATGCCTCCACAGCGCAATTGTTGAAGCGGGTGACAGGTGACAGGTGACAGGTGACAGGTGACAGGTGACAGGTGACAGGTGACAGGTGACAGGTGACAGGTGACAGGTGACAGTATCGTCGCAAGCCACTGCCATATCGCCACCTATTCTTTTTTCATTCTGATACAACGAAATCCGGTATGGCCAAGACCGGTGTAGGCATCGGACCCCGCGCTGTGGGCGGGACGGAAGGCGGCGCAGTATATATCGCTGCACAGATAGGAACCGCCGCGCTGGGTTCGGTAACCAGATTCCACCGGGTAGCCAGCGGCCAGGTCGTCCACCCATTCCCAGACATTTCCAGCCATGTCGTAAACCCCAAAACCATTGGCCGCAAAACTGCCCACCGGAGCGGTGCCCACAAAACCGTCGGCTTTATTGTTGGCATGGGGAAAAGCCCCTTGCCAAATGTTTGCCTGGTAGTCGCGGCCAGTCTGTCCGCCTTTGCCAATTTGCGAATCCCCCCAGACAAACTCCTTGCCCACCAAGCCACCGCGGGCGGCAATTTCCCACTGGTGAGTATTGGGCAACTGTTTGCCCGCCCATTGCGCATAGGCCTGGGCATCGTACCAGGACACATTCACCACCGGGTGATCCATCCTGTCGGCAATATCACTGTCCGGGCCCTGGGGGTGCTTCCAGCTGGCGCCGGGCACGTAAGACCACCACTGCAAAAACTGATTGAGGGTATCCAGCGCAACCGCATGGTCTGGCGGTGTAAACACCACCGCACCGGGTTGGAAGGTGGCCTCCAGCTCTTTTAACTGCGCCGGGGGCACGCCGGGAAAGTCCTGTGGATCAAAGGGCTTTTCGGCGGTGGTCACATAGCCGGTTTCATCAACAAACTGTTTGAACTCTGCGTTGGTGACCTCATGGGCATCAATCCAGAAAGCCTCCGTTTCGTAGCGGTAGACCGGCGGGCGATTAAAGCCGCGCTGGGCCAGAGGGCTCATGGTGGTGTGTGCAACGGAGTCGCTCAGGCTGTAGGTACCCGCAGGTATCAACACCATTCCCTCAGGAGCATCACCATGCACTGTCGACTGTGAAACTGCTGCTTGTTTTGCCTGGTGAATCGCCCGCTGCCGGGGGGACAACTTGCCCAAATCACCACAGGATGTGCATACCACCGGCTGAGTAGCGCCTGCCTGTTCAACCTTTTCAGATATGGGTGCAGCGGACTTCTCACCCGGCTCACAGCCCGTCAGCAATAAGCTGACAAATAGCACTGACAAACTGGTTAGCAAACACTGTTCTCGTTTCGCAACACTCATGAATAGGCTCTTGGATACAAAAAGGCAGGTAAGGGCAGGCTACGGATTTTGGCAAATATTATGTGATAAATATGCTGGTCTAGCCAGGGATATTCCCTGGAAAAATCAAGCAGCTTCTTTTTCACGTAATTTCTGCAGCTGATACGTATTTTCCGCAACAACCTTATTGGTCAGTTTTATTCGACTGATCGCCAGACCAGCCACGGCATATATCAACGCAGGTGCCAGAGAAAAAGTAAATAAGATACCTTCAATAGTGTCAACTGATTGTTCAGCTCCTGCTAATAGTGCTTTTGAGTTACCAGGATTTGGTACTTTCTACCGCCTTGAGCAAACGCTCAATATCTTCCGGGTATACTTCACCAATATTACCGATACGGAAGGTATCCAGATTGGTCACTTTACCGGGATAAATGACAAAGCCTTCCACTTTCAGTGCTTTGTAAAAGCTCTCAAAAGTGTAAGTATCGGATTTGGGGCTGTAGAACGCGGTAATGATGGGAGACTGTTTCTCGTCTGACAGTAACGTTTCAAAACCCAACTTGCGCATACCAGCCACCAAGGTTTTCTGGTTGGTACTGTAACGCTTATAACGGGCCTTTACGCCGCCTTCGCTCAAGGTTTCCGACAGAGCCTGGCGGAACGCGCGCACCACGTGGGTAGGCGAAGTAAAGCGCCATTTGCCATTGCCTTTTTCCATAGCTTGCCACTGGTCGTACAAATCCAAACTGAGCGAACGGGCTCGCCCCTTCAGGGTATCCATTTCCGATTTTTTGGCAATCACAAAACCAAACCCGGGTACGCCCTGAATGCACTTGTTGGCACTACTCACCATAAAGTCCGCTTGTACATCTTCCATTTTGAATGGAATGCCGCCAAAGGAACTCATAGCATCCACAATGTAGGTACGCCCCGCCTCTTTTACAATGGCACCAATTTCGGTAATCGGGTTGAGCATACCGGTGGTGGTTTCGCAGTGCACAGTGGCAACGTGAGTGATTAGCGAATCGCTTGCCAAACTGACACGCAGCTTATTGAGGTCCGGCCCTTGTAGCTCGCCGCTATCATGAACCACAACATCAATGTTCAGGTACTCAGCAATTTGTCCAATGCGATCGCCGTAGGCACCGTTGGCCAATACCAGCAATTTGCCATCACGAGGCAGCGCAGTACCAATCACCGATTCCACTGCAAAGGTGCCGCTACCCTGCATCAACCCCGTCGTGTACTGGCTGGGATCGTGGGAGGCCATATCCACCAGGTCGGCACGAATGGATTGCACGATACTGTTATAGTCGGTATCCCAGGTGCACCAGTCCCGCAGCATGGTGGCTTTGACAGTTTTGCTGGTACTCAACGGACCCGGGGTAAGCAGAATGTAGGGGTTGTCTGGTACGAATTCGCACAGGCCCACTTGTTCTTTGGCTTCACAGATTGCTTCCATAATATTCTCCTAACCGCCTTACCAGGGCAGTGAAAAAGTCTTTACATTGGTGTAGCTTTTCATGGCCTCGAGTACGCCTTCTTTGTAACCTTGACCGGAATCTTTAATGCCGCCAAAGGGAGACATTTCGATGCGATAACCGGGCACTTCCCAGATGTTGACTGTGCCGGTTTCGATTTCATTAATAAAACGGGTGATGTAATCCAAGCGGTTGGTGCACACACCAGACGACAAACCAAACGCCGTGGAGTTGGCCACGCGGATAGCGTCATCGATGTCTTTCACACGCACGATGGGGATGGGTGGGCCGAATGTTTCTTCGCGCACCAGTTCACAATCGTAAGGCACTTTGTCCAATACGGTGGGCGAGTACAACGCGCCATTACGCTCGTTGCCGTACAGTAACTCTGCGCCTTTTTCGATAGCGTCGTTGACACGATTCTGAAACAATGCAGCAGATTCTTCATTAATAACGGTACCCAAATCGGTATTCATATCCATGGGATCGCCGTAGTTAATTTGGCGTGCGCGGGCAACCACCAGTGCGGCAAATTCGTCGGCAATTGTTTCTACACAGAGGATACGTTTTACCGCAGTACAGCGTTGGCCAGAGTTTTTGGTGGCACCAGTTACTGCCAGGTCAGCGGCTTTTTCCAGGTCCGCATCTTCCATCACAATCAACGGTGCGTTGCCGCCCAACTCCAGTACAGTACGGCGGTAACCAGCATTGTTCGCAATGTATTTACCGAAGGGCACGCCGCCAGTGAAAGTAATTAATTCAATGTTGTCGTTGGTGAGCATTTCGTCGCCCATATCTTCGGGCAATGCGGTAACCATGGACAACATTTCAGGGGGCAAACCGGCTTCGTACAAAATGTCTGCCAACACCAATGCGGTCATGGGTGTGAGCTCGCTTGGTTTACACACCATGCAGTTGTTGGTGGCAATAGCCGGAGCAATTTTGTGCGCCACCATATTCAACGGATGGTTGAACGGTGTGATCGCAGAAATAGCCTTCAACGGGTGACGCTGAGTAAATATTTTGCGCTGTTTACCATGGGGTGTTAAATCGCAGGAAAAAATTTCGCCATCGTCTTTCAGACACATAGCTCCCGTCAAAGTAAACACATCGTAAGCGCGGCCCACTTCGTAAAGGGAGTCTTTTTTGCTCAAGCCGGTTTCCAGAGTAATCAAATCGGAAATTTCGTCTTTACGGCTGGTAATAACTTCAGCGGTTCTCAGCAGTATTTGTTGGCGCTCATAGCGGGTGAGCACGGGCTTGTAGGCACCGGCGATATGGAATGCTTTTGCCACTTGCTCGCGACTGGCACGGGGAACCGTGCCAATCACTTCGTTGGTAAATGGATAGCGCACTTCAATGTATTTGCCAGTGGCACCATCGACTTTTTCGCCAGCAATGCGCAGCAACTCTTTGCGCAAAGTTTTGGTTTCTGCGGTCATGGCATTATCCCTGAGCATGGTTCAGCGCAATGTCGTAAATATCGAAGTTACGCAGACGGCGTGCAGGGTCCACCCTGGCAACTGGCTGACTCACCATCAAGGGAACCACTTGCTCGGTAACACCACCGTGGGAGCGCAGTGGCACATCCAGGCCGGACAGATCATGGCGGTCCTCGCTGGTACCCAATGCCTTGGTCTTTTCCGACACCAGAATCAGGTCGCCCATGCGGTCCTGCGCCAGGCCGTATTCGGCACAACCTTCGGCGTTGGTGTATACCGCTTCAACGCCAGCGGTTTCTTCCAAAATGGTTTTGGCGGGAGCGATGTCAGCATCGTCCAGGTAAACAGTGGCAAAGGAACCCAGAGCACCGTGATGGACTACGTATGGGTCGGTAATGGGCAGGATCACTCGGGCTTTACCTGCTGCACCCAGCTTTTCGTCCAGCAGGGTTTGCAGGTAGATTACATCTGGCTCACCGGCGTTGTCGTGTTTGGCGTTCATACCATGGTCCGCAGTCAAAGCAACGATTGCGCCCAACTCGTCCAACTGCGCCCAGTATTTATCCATCATGGCGTAGAACCTATTGGCGCCTTCACTACCGGGAGCGTATTTGTGCTGGATGTAGTCAGTGGTAGACAGGTACATGATGTCCGGGCGCACGGTTTTCATCAGTTCCACACCAGCAGCGAAAATAAATTCAGACAACTCACCGCTGTACACAGACGGCACCGGCATACCCACCATATCTACCACACCTTCAATGCCATTTTCTTCAAGGTTGGCTTGGTCAGCTTTTTCCGATGAAAAGCAAATAGCGCCGTTTTTACCGTAGTGCAAACCTTTACCCAACAAGCGGCGCAGTTTGTCTTTGGCAGTAATCACCGCCACTTTGGCACCAGCTTCTTGAAATGCAGCAAAGATAGTGGGAATCCGCAGCAGGTGTGGTTCGTTCATCATGACTTCGCGGTCGTTTTCGCGGTCGTAGTAGAAATTGCCGCAAATACCATGCACAGATGGCTCCACGCCAGTGGCGATAGACATATTGTTGGGGTTGGTGAAGCTGGGTACCACGCAATCTACCCGCAAGTCCGCACCTTGGCTGGCAACCACTTTTTCTGCCCAAGGCATTACACCGGCCTTGATGGCTTCTTCAATGTAATCCGGCTCCGAACCATCAACACAAACGGCAACCACCGGGCGGGAGGGCCAGCGATAATTGCGACCATTAACACTGACTGACTTCTGCTGAGACATTTTCTGCTCCTATGGACAGGTTGAAATTTGGTGACTTTGTACCAACAGCCCAACCTTAGTACAATTCGATAATTTCAATAAAATTTATTGGTTTTTACGATGAATAAAAATCAACTGAAGGCGTTTCATGCAGTGGCTGGCTGTAGCAGTTATTCCAAAGCCGCGGAGGTGTTGCATCTGAGCCAACCTACCCTGTCTGACCATGTCCGGCGACTGGAAGAACGCTACGGCATCAAGCTGTTCAAGCGCCAGGGACGCGGGGTTGCGCTCACCAGCCTGGGCCACGCCCTACAAGACGTCACTCGCCGTTACTTCAATCTGGAACAAGAAGCAGAGCAGTTATTGGCCAGTAGTAGCGGCTCCATTAGCGGCTCACTGCGGCTGGTGGTGGACAGCCCATTTTTGCTCACTCCGGTACTGGCCAACTTCTGCCGACATTACCCTCGTATTCATCTGTCCATCAATATTGGCAACTCAGAACAAGTTGCCCAGGCATTGCTGGACCTGGAGGCGGATATTGGCATTCTGTCTAACCTGGAAGAAGACACTCGCTTCACCAAACTGGCCTTCCACCAGGACAGATTGGTGGCCTTTATCGACCGCGACCACCCCTGGTCACGACGGCGCAGCGTCAAATTGGAAGAACTGGGTGGACAGCCGTTAATCATGCGTGAAAAAGGCTCAAAAACCCGCAAAATTTTTGAGCAGGAAATGGCATTAAAAGACCTCCCTTTGAACTACAATCTGGAAATCAGCAGCCGGGAAGGTATCCGCGAAGCGGTCGCCTGCGGGCTGGGAATTGGCGTTGTACTGGAAAGTGAGTTTGGGCACGACAGGAGGTTGCATGCCCTACGGATTCGCAATGCGTCATTAAAGGTAACGGAATTTATTACTTGTTTGAAAGAGGCACGTAGTACACCGACGGTAGCGGCGTTTTTTGAGCTGTTTGAGGGGCAGTTGGGGTAAACAACTGAGTTCCACTACCCGTGTCAGCAGCACCCAACTTCAAACCTCCAGGTTCCGACTAAGGACTCAACCCAACTCGTAGAAATTCCCGCATTTCTCCACCAACGGTTCATTTTCAGAATGTACCCACTGGTAATAATTTAAGTGTTGTGGTTTGGGCGCTGCAGCCTTCTCCATAATAAAGGTGGCTCGTTCGTGCAATTGCAACGCAGAAGCCGGGCACATCGCCGACATTTGAAATAGCCCAGCTCTTTGTCCAACCCAATGGCCTGTGCCGGGTAAAGAGGCGCCACCCTGTTGCTTGGCTGCCAATTCTGACCCACGATTGGTGGCTTACGCCGCTTCGCGGCTTATCCACCCTACAACTTGCCCACCCGGTTCATTTACGGCGATAAACCCTGACATAATCAATTTCATAACGACTGGGGAACCCTGTTTTGCCCGGGTCACCGCCCTGGCCGCCAATTGCCAGGTTCAACAGGATATACATGGGTTGCTGGAAAGGCTCCCGGGGAACCGTGCCCGGTGGGTTTTTTACATGGCGAATATCGGTGGTATTCAGCAGCTGATCATCCAGATACAGCTTGATGTGGTTTTTATCCCAGTCCATGCGCCAGGTGTGAAAATCCTGATCCCAGTTGCTATCGCCCAGCAACTCCACGGGCATTCTGGTGCTGTCCCAGACGGTTCGAATGGGGTTGTTCGGACCCCAGGCGACATTGGCCAAAATGGTATTGCGGTAATACTCCATCAAATCCACTTCGCCATTGCTGGGCCAGCCGCCCTCCACCCCCAGAAACCAGATAGCCGGCCACAGCCCGGCCTCGGCGCGAATTCTCGCGCGTATTTCAAAACGCCCGTAACGCCAGGCGTGTTTGCCCCGTGTATTGACAGACGCGGAGGTGTAATTCGCCTGTTTGCGGTTGCGACGCCAGTCCTTGCTGTCTTTCTGGTAGTGGGTGTTGACGACCTGTTCCCGGCGCCCCTCAATGACCAGCAAGCCGTTTTCGCAGTAGGCGTTATCTCGTTGATACCATTGCAGCTCCTGATTGCGTACAAAGCCCTGTTCGTAGCCCCATTTCGAATCATCCAAGCGTTCCTGGCAATCGAACTCATCCTGCCAGACCAGTTGATAGTCGGCGGTTTCGGCGGCCAGCGGCATGCCGACACAGAAAAACAACGCAGCACACAGAAAACACCTCTTGCCCAACATAGCTATTGCTCCCTCTGCTGCCGGGGGTTATCAAAGCCCTGTAACGGGCGGAAAGGCGGATCAACCATCTCGCTGTGCCAGGCTTCCATTTCTTTCACCATTTTCCGGTATTTGCTGTTTTTCTTTTTGCGCAGGTTGTTGTTTTCGCCAATATCCTTTTCCAGGTTATAGAGGATGTGGTACTGGTTGCGACTATCGAGAATGGACTTATAGTGCCCTTCGCGCATAAACACCGATTGGCCATCGTATTTGCGCCAGAACAGCCTGTGGTGCGGTTTGCCCTTTTTGTCGCCGTTGAGATAGGGCATCAGGTTGACACCATCCAGGGGACGTTCCGGGGAAGTTTTTGCGCCAGTCAGCGCCGCCATGGTGCCGAGAATATCCAGGGAAATAACCGGATGATGGTAGTCCACTCCGGCGGGAATCTTGCCGGGCCAGCGCGCCGCGAAAGGTACCCGGATGCCACCTTCAAAATAACTGCCCTTGCCCCCTTTTAACGGCGCGTTGCTGGCTGCGCCATCTTTAACCGGGCCGCCATTGTCGGAGAGGAAAAAGATCAGGGTATTGTCGTCAATGCCCAGTTGTTCGAGTTTGTCGAGGATGCGGCCAACCCCATCGTCCACCGCCGTAATCATACCGGCGTAGGTACGGCGTTTGAGGTTGTTAATGTGCTGGTTGCGTTGCAGATATTGCTCAGTCGCCTGCAAAGGGCCGTGGGGGGCGTTGTAGGCCAGGTAGAGGAAAAACGGTTTGTCTTTTTCCCGTTCAATAAATTCCAGCGCTTTGTGGGACAGTTCGTCCGTCAGGTATTCATCAATATCCACCCTGGTTTCGTTTTCCAGCAGGCGTGTCCGGTACCAGTCCCAGTGGTTTTGTTTAACTGCATCCTCGATGCTTTCAATGGTAATTTCTTCAGGCAAGTAACGGTGGCCGCCAGAAAGGAAGCCATAGAAATAGTCGAAGCCACGCTGGTTGGGGCGAAACTGCTTGTGGGTGCCCATATGCCACTTGCCGACAATACCGGAGATGTAGCCCCGGGGTTGCAGCACCTCGGAAATCATTTGTTCCTGCAGGGGCAGCCCGGCGGTCCGGTCGCTGGGGTCAACCACCGGGTTGCGGCTAAAGCCGAAGCGGTCCTGATAGCGGCCCGTTAGCAACCCGGCCCGGCTGGGGCCACACACGGAGTAGCTGACGTAGCCATTGGTAAAGCGCACGCCTTCGTTGGCGATGCGATCAATGTGTGGCGTCTTGATGTCTTTACTGCCGTTAAAGCCCACATCTTCGTAGCCCTGATCATCGGTTAGAATCACAATCAGATTGGGCTTTTCGGCGGCAGTGCCGAGGGCGGAAAACAGACTTGTTGCGGCGATTGCTACGCCGCAGAGCAGTTTCTCAATAAAGGCTCTATTCACTGTAATAGTCTTTCAATTTAATATTGTTGAGTGTACTGGTGAAGTGCCCGCAGGCCTTTTCAGACCGTTGGCCGCAGGGATAGCGGCCACCGAGCGTACAAGGATGCTTACTTAATAACGAAAGCACAGCGTGTCTGAAAAGGCCTGTGGGCACTGCACCCGGCAGAATTAACTTGCAGCACTAGTAGTAGTCTTCGCGCAGTTGTTTTCTAGCCTTCTGGTTAGCCTGGTGCACATGTTCGTCATCGTAACGGCGCACATCTTCCTGGGACCAGAAGGTGCCAGTATTCCAGCGGGCGTGAATCATCTGCCCTTCCCAGGCGTGCAATACCTGCATCAGTTCCAGCACCTTGTCCGGCTCGGCGGCGGCCAGGTCGTTTGCTTCACCAATATCCTTGGCCAGATTATAGAGTTGCGCCGGGCGATCCGGGAAACGCAGTAATTTCCAGTCACCATCGCGCACCGCGGCCATATTGTCGTAGCGCCAGAACAACGGGCGCGGTTTTTTGGTGTCGTTGAATAAAGAAATACCATCGATATTGGCGGGTACTTCCGCCCCGGCAGCAGACAGGGCGCTGGGCAGAATATCCAGCAGGGAAACGGTTTGTGAGGATTGCGAACCGGCTTCGATAACGCCGGGCCAGCGCATGGCAAAGGGCACCCGCACACCGCCTTCCAGTAGAGTGCCTTTCACGCCCCGCAGAGGCGTATTGTCGGCCCATAAACCCACCCGGTCGCCGCCGTTGTCATTGGTGAAAATCACCAGGGTGTCGTCGGCGATGCCCTGCTCTTTCAGGCTGTCTAGCACGGTGCCGACCGCACGATCCAGCGACCAGGTCATGGCCGCCAAACGCTGGCGCTGGAAGTCTTGGATATGGGCAAAACGCTGCATATCTTTTTCCAGCACATCCATAGGGGTGTGCACGGCGTTAAAGGCCAGGTACATAAAGAAGGGCTGGTCTTTGAGTTGTTCGATATAACTAGCCGCTTCCCGGGCGAAATCGTCAGTGAGGTAGCTCTGGGGTTTGACCGGCTCGCCATCTCGTTCCATCCTGATTTGGCGCTTGGGATTATCCGGGTGGTAGGTGCTACCGCCGCCGAGGAAGCCATAGAAGTGGTCAAAACCGCGCTTGTTGGGGTGAAACTGTGGCAGCTCGCCCACATGCCATTTGCCCACTGCTACGGTGGCATAGCCCCGGGCCTTCATCAGATCGGCGATGGTTTTTTCTTCCACCGCCAGCCCCATGTAGTTGCCGTCCACCCCGGCGGGGGGCTGGTGGGTCAAATTGAATTCGTAGCCAAAGCGCTGGGTGTACCGCCCGGTCAGCAAGCCGGCTCGGGATGGGCTGCAAAAAGGCGTGCTGACGTAGGCATCGGTGTAGCTCACCCCGGCTTTGGCAATGCTGTCGATGCGCGGGGTTTTAAATTCCTCGCTGCCCTGGAAGCCAAAATCCTGGTAGCCGGCATCGTCCACCAGAATCACCAGTACGTTGGGTTGTTGAGCCGCTTTATCGGTGGGGGGTTTTTGTTCTGCGCAGGCGGACAAGCTAAGGGTCAGCGTCAATGCGGCAATAAGTAACTTGCTGGTTGTCATGTTGTTTCCTGTTAAATCACTCAAATGAAAAGCTTGGGTGCCCCACCTTCCGTCATTGCGAGGCCGCAGGCCGTGGCAATCTCCTGGGCTCGGAGTGCCTGGCTTGAGATCGCCGCGCTTCGCTCGCGATGACGACGTCTTCGCGGGGCAAGTGTTTATCGATAAGCCCTGTTACTCATCGCTTCGGCTTTTTGTACTGCCGCATCAAAAGGGCTTAAACGAAAGGAAAACTGATAATCCCTGGCTGGCACCCGGTATTTCTGCAATGGCCGCGCACCCCAGGAATCGGTACCTCCCAGGCCCATCAGCTGGCCATCCAGATTGACGCTGACCAGATCGCGAAATTCCAGATCTCCGCTGTGCAAATTCGGCTGGCCCTTGCTGCGGTCGTGGTCCAGGTCGTTTTGCAGCAGTGGCAAGGCTGAAAAATTGATGCCGTTAGCCGCGCTGATCAACACGCCTTTGCCAGCACCGTCAATCAACGATACCCAGTGCACATCGGTTTTATTGCCGGTTTCCTGAGGGCGGGAATAATCGTGGAATTGCTCTGCCACCGTGGAGGTATAACGCCCAATGGCGTAACCGGTTTTGCGATCCGGGTAGTTTTCATGGGGGCCACGGCCAAACCAGTCCAGCTGTTTCAAACTGCCGTCCAGTATCAGATTGACACCCACACGTGGCAAATCGGGGGCGCTATCCGTCACCATCTGGAAGTGGTTATCCACCAGAATATCGCCGTTGCCCAGCACCCGAAAATCCATCTGGAAGGTGGCCAGATCTCCCAACTGGTATTGACTGGACACCCGAATTTCTCCGGCGTGACGGCTGTAGCTGAACGCCATCAATGACTGTTCGTCGGTGAGGGTTTTCCAAATTCCCAGCTCGCTGAGCATTGACATACCGGAATCGTTATCGGTGGGAGCGCGCCAGAAATTGCCGCGAAGCCCCTGTTGCAATAGCTCTTTGCCCTGATGCTGCCAACTCACCAGCTCGCCGCTGATTTTGTCAAAAGTGAGGCTGTAGTGAGTGCCGGATATGTGCAGTTGCCGGGCGTCTTCTTCTGCTGTTGGCGTTGCCAGTTGCGCCACGGTTTGCGCCGTCACTTCGGGCTGTTCAGCCAAAGCGATTTGATCCCAGGCCAGCACATGGCCTTCATCCAGCAGGGCTACCGTACCGGCTTTGGCTGTGGCCTCGAAGGTCAGGTAATCACGGGCACCGGCTTGCTGCGATAGTTCTGGCAACGCCAGGGTAAAGGCTTCGCCGCTGCGGGGGCCGGTGGTGAAACCGGGCAGATCGCCACGCTTGATGACGTCGCCATTGCGCTCTATTTTCCAGCGAAAATCGAAGCCGGACAGGTCGATAAAATCGTGGCGATTGATCACTTCAAATTTGCCTTTGGCCATATCCAGCGCGCGAAAACGAATGGGTTGGTAAACCTTTTTCACTTCCCAGGCGTGGGGATTAAAGGTGCGATCCGGCTGGATAAGACCGTTGGCCAGAAAGTTATCATCGTCGCCTCTGGGACTGGGGCCGAACTTTTCATCAAAGTCACCGCCATAGGCCCAGATAGCCCTGCCCTGCTTGTTGGTTTCCAACAGGGTCTGGTCCACCCAGTCCCAGATAAAACCACCTTGCAACTGCTCGTGCTGGTCAATCACATCCCAATAGTCCTGAAAGTTGCCCAGGCTATTACCCATGGCGTGAGCGTATTCCGCCATGATCAATGGTTTTTCCCTGGGCTGTGATGCGTAGTCTGTCAGCTCGGCAATGGAGTCGTACATGGGGGTATAAATATCCACATAGTCCACCACGCTGTGGCCATTGACCGTGCCCCAGCCGCCGTAGGTGACCGGGCGTTTGGACGGGCCGTTCTGGTGCACCCAATCGGTGGCTTTTTCGAAGGCGGTACCCAACCCTGCCTCGTTGCCCAGTGACCAAAGCACGATAGACGCGTGGTTTTTATCCCGCTCCACCATACGGCTCACACGGGCCAGATGCGCCTTTTCCCACTCCGGCTGATAACCCAGTTGATGCAGGGCACGGTCGGCTTCGTTGTTACTTTTCTTGACCGCGTTATTGCCGATATTCATGTACTCATGGGATTCGATATTGGCTTCGTCGAGCACATAAAACCCGTATTTGTCCGCCAGCTCATAGAAGTAAGGCTGATTGGGGTAATGGGCGGTGCGCACGGCGTTGATGTTGAGAAATTTCATCAGCGCCATATCTTTTTCGATACTTTCCCGGGTAATGGTGCGCCCGCCGGTTGGATGGTGTTCCGTGCGATTGACGCCACGAATGGAAACCGGCACACCATTCACCAGAAACTGCCCACCGGCCACTTTCGCATTGCGAAAACCGATGGGCCGCTGAATAACGCGCTGTTCCCCATTGTCGCTATTGGTAACAGCAATTTTCAGATCATACAGATTGGGAGCTTCGGCGCTCCAGGACTTCACGCCTTGCAATACGTCAGAAACTTTGATGTTGCTGGCACCCACCGCAAGAGTTTTTTCCAACTGCTTATTGAGAACGACTTTGTCACCATCCATCACCCTGACATCGATCGCAATATTGGCCGGATTTGCGGTTTTGTTTTGCAGGGCAATATCGACCGAGAAAATGCCATTTTTATAGCTGTCATCCAGATCGGAAACCACCGCAAAATCCTGCACATGGACTGGCGGAACCGCGTAGGCGTAAACGTCCCGTTCTATGCCACTGAGACTCCAGGCGTCCTGGTCTTCCAGATAACTGCCATCGTTCCAGCGGTACACTTCCGCGGCAATGCGATTGCTGCCAGGCTTTACGAGTTCGGTAATATTAAATTCCGCAGGCAGTTTGGAGTCCTGGCTGTACCCCACCATCTGGCCGTTAACCCACAAATAGAAGGCGGAATTCACCGCGCCGAAATGGATAAACACCTGCTGCCCCTGCCAGCTTTCCGGCAGTTGCAACTCCCGCACATAAGACCCCACCGGGTTGTAGTCGTGGGGGATTTTTGGCTGGTTGGCGGGGAACACGGTTTGGTGGTTGATGTAGTGAGGTACGCCGTAACCCTGTAGCTCCCAGTTGCCGGGCACCTGAATGGTATCCCAGTCACTGGCGTCGAAATCCGCCTTCCAGAAATCCATCGGGCGGTCGGCGGGTTTGCGTACCCAGTGAAACTTCCAGTCACCGTTTAACAACTGATAATTACCCGACGCCTGCGGTTTGCCAGCGGCGGCAAGGGCAGGACTTTCGTAGGCAAAAAACGTCGCCCTTGCCGGCTCGCGGTTGCGTTCGATCACTTGAGGGTTTTCCCAATCCAGCAATGCCTGCTCCTCTGCTATTTGAGACTCCTGATCACTGTAACCACAGCCGGACAGTAACAAGCTAACACCTGCAACCACCCAAAATTTGAACAATGGTATCGTGAGCGCAGCCTGGCAACCCAACAGCTTTGACTGATAGTCACCGAATTTCCCTGTCGCTTGATTCCTCGCGAAGACGGTTTGGGAGCCCGTAAAATTGAAACGATTACGAATTGGTCACTCCTTGCATATTTCCGAGCACCCGTTATCAACCCGGCGGTAGCGCCGGACTGATAACGGGTTGGCCTATTGGTTACCTGATAAAACCAGATTAGAAGCGGTAGATAACGCCGAGGGTATAACGGCGTCCTGGCTGTGACAGGAAGTTGGTCAACTGCTCGTACTTGAGAAAACGCTCAGTTTCTGAGTCGTTCAAATTCACAGCTGAGAAGTTGATTTTGAGATTGTCTGTCACATTGTAGTTGGCCGAAAAGTCCAGTTGCCCGCGGGCAGCTTCTACTTCCGGCAACACTTCTATGCGGCCAAAACCGAGCTGGACATTTTCGCGGCGAACAAATTCATCTCGCCAGTTGTAGGCAAAGCGGGCACTGAAAATGCCGTCGTCGTAGAACCACTGGGCATTGGCGCTGTTTTCTGACAGGCCGCGGCGGGTGATCTGATCACCTTCCTGGTCCACCAGGTCACTGTCCTCGTCCGTGTAGGTGTAGTTGAGCACCACGCCGGTGTTGGACCAAAACCCATCCAGGTTATCAAAGGTGTTTTGCAGGCTGATCTCCAGGCCCTGAATTTGCGTGCCTCCGAGGTTTTCAAAGGTACGGGTCAGGAAAGTCTGATTACCGCGTTCCCGTTCTTCCTGGTCTGCACCAAGGGCAATGGTGGAATCAATATCCTTGTAGAACAAGGCCACTGAAAACAGGTCGCCATCGCCGTAGTACCATTCGTAGGAAAGGTCTACATTATTGGCGCGAACCGGGTCCAGATTTGGATTGCCCGCCGTCGCTGTACCATTAATACCCGCAGGCAAACCGGCTCCGAAAAGTTCGGTGGCATCCAGCCCCGGGGTCAGTTGCCCCAGACTGGGCCGCCCCAGTGCGCGAGAAACACCAAGGCGCAACAGCATGTCTTCATTCAGTTGCAGGTTGGCGTTCAGGCTGGGCAGGAAATCGTTGTAGTCCCTTCTGATTTCTACCGCTTCCAGGGCACCGTCCTGGTCAGGCGCAAAGCCGGCGGAAACGGTTTCGGTATCCACATAACGAACACCGACATTACCAAACAGGGGCAGCCCGGCCAGTTCGCCTTCAAAATTACCGGATACGTAGAAAGCCAGCGTGTCTTCCTCAACATTGAAGCCTTCACCGGCGTTTTCAAACACGCCCGCACCGGTGTTGGGGTCGATTTCACGAATGGGAATCAGGCCAAAAGCGGCGGATATTTCGTCTGCTGTACAGTTGGTGCCGGTAAAGGTTCTCGGCAGGCTGCTCGGGTCGCTTTCGAAGAAGTCTGAACCACCAGCACTGGCCTGGCAATTCGCCAGAAATTCGGCAGCGGCGCGAATATCCGGGTCGGTTTCAGCAGCAGGGTTTACCGCAATTGCCTGGATATTGATTTGAGCGCGAGGGTCTTCACCAGCCCCAATCAAGGTTGACGGGAAATTACCGCGCTGATTGCCACGCTCAAAGAAGCGACGAGAAAAAGCCCGCTCACCGTAGCGCACACCCACTTTCAACTCTGTAAAAGCACCATCCAGCTCCCACTTGCCATCCAACCGGAAAGAGTCAGTGGTGTTTTCAATATCACTGGCCACACGGTTGAACTGGAAGTAAGACAGGCGTTCGTAATCCGGGTCACTGGGGTCAATCGCCACCAGGTCAGCGGGATCAACTACGGAATCCACACCAAAAGCAGTGGCGACAAAAGGCGCTTCGTACAGTGTGACATCGGGAATGCGGCTGCCACTGTTCAGGTCAAATTCAAACAGCTGGGCGAAGTCGATACCGGTGAGCGCATTGTTGCCGTTAAAGTCGATACCGTAGACCAGGGCACCCTGCTGTACAGTGGATGAAGTGCCTTCCGAGGTACCTGCCTCAAAAGACAGTTCAAAGGTTTCAGAAGACTTCCAGCTACCGCCAAATGTCAACTGATCGGACTCGCGCTCAATGGCGTTAATAGAGGGGGACGCACCGGCACGAATAGTGGCATTGCCGACGATACCGGATGTCTGCACAAACACATCACCAAATTCACTGGTGGTACCGAGGCGCTCAAACTGGTTGTCACCCAGTTCCAACACCGCAGAGCGGGCGGCATTGGTATTGATGGAATAACGCGCCCCGCTGGAGACTTCATCCACTTCGCTGCGGCTGGCGTCCAGGTAAAAATCCAACCCCTCTGAGGGTTGCCATTGCAGGGAAACATTGACCGAATCGCGGTCCGATTCACGCACCGATTCCAGAAAACCAAACTGGCCTGGAATGTAATACACATCATCGCTGTTGGATTCGCCATCGCCGTTGACATCCACATTGGCGTCGAACTGATAAACACCGGCGCCACGGGCGGGAGCAAACAGGTTGGTGCCGTTTGGATTGCCCAGAGGAGGACCATTTGGCGGGGTAAAGTCGCCAGTGCGACGCAGCCAGATACCTGTTGCATCGGAGAAATCACCGCCACCATAGGTTTGTGCAAGAGAGCTGACGTTGCTGGTGGCAACATTCACCACCACACCAAAATCACCAGCATCCGTATCGCGCCACTGCTTTTTGACAAACGCGTTTATGTCCGGATCGTACTCGCTATTATTTTCGGCGTACTTGGCTTTGGTGTTGATGGAGGCGGTAAATTCTTTACCGGACAGCGGGCGGCGGGTCTTCAGATTAACCGTACCCCCCAGTGAGCCTTCCACTTTATCAGCAGTGGGCGCCTTCAGAACCTCAATACCTGCGAACAACTCAGATGGCAAATCCTGAAAGTTAATGGAGCGGTTATCCGCTGTACCGGAAACCAGGCGACCATTGATTTCAACATTGTCGGCGACGAAGCCCCGTACCTGTACAGAAGTCCCTTCGCCATCTGTACTGCGCTCCAGCTGAATACCGGTGACCCGCTGAAGGGCTTCGGCAATGTTGGCATCGGGCAGCTGACCGATATCTTCCGCTGTAATCGAGTCTTTTATTGCAGCACTGTTGCGCTTGTCGTTCACAGAGCTGATCAAGCCACCCTTAATACCGCGAACCACAATTTCTTCAGATATTTCTTTGCCTGAAGCGTTTTCTTTTACTTGAGATTCTTCAGCCGAAGCACCGACAGAAAACAATGATGCCAGTGCAGCCAGAATACCTTGGGATAGTTTGGTTTTGTTCACACCCCTCTCCTCATGTTGCTTTTGGTTGTGCGCAATGGAAACCACAATTACGCGTCTATCGGTCACAATGGCTCGGACAGAGGTACCATCAAGCAACGAAGCGAGTGCGTCTGGCAGGGTATAGATTCCACTTAATGCTCGGGCGTGGATATCCTTGAGGTCATTATTGGAATAGAGCAGAGAGTGGTCGAAACGGTCTGCAATCACATTCAGTGAAACAGACACTTTTTGTTCCGGCAGTTTCAACTCCAGCTCCGGGCTATCACCATCTGATGCGGTGCAATATCCCGCGACCATCATCAGCCAGCTAACGCCCAAAGCGCCAAAAACAACTTTCTTTATAGAGGGCGTTTCTAAAAATAGTGATATTTTCGCGAGAGCAAGGCGGTGGCGCACAGAGACCCGCAGTGTATAAGACATACATGAGGACTCGAGTACGGCACCAACGCCGCTATCGCGGAAATAGTGCATTTTTAGAAGTGCCCTGGAAATAATATTATTCACCTACCAGTCACCATGGGGTCCTTTCCACTGCAACCATACTAAAGAGCATCGAGGACCGTTTTTAAGTAACATAAATATTATTTTTTTAAAAAAATATTTGATTGGAGATAACAACAGGATTGAAAAGACCTGGCTAACAGGATAAAACCGTTGAATTTTCGGCTTGGTAGTGACGCCGTACAACGGCGAACTGCACCAAAAGGTGCAGCGATTACAAGCCAAAAAAATCAAGGAAATGATTGAGATAACGACTCCAGATATATCGTATTGCCATTATCAGGTTTGGTAATTTTAATATTCTGAGCGGAAATTTCTATGGCTTCGAGCAGTGCTTCGGTATCACCCACCTGAAAGCGGCCACTGAGTCGTATATTTTTCAAACCGGGATCAACCAACACCACATCGGTGTTTGTATAGCGATTCACTTCCGCAATAATGGTTTCCAGGCTTTCGTCCTCAAAAATAAACCGCCCCTTTACCCAGGCGAGATCTTTTTCAAGTTTACCCTGATCAACCTCTACCAGAACGGGAGTATGGGTTTCACCCTGCTTGGTAACTTCTGCCCGCTGCCCCTGCACCAGAAGCACAGCTTCCTGTTCACCCGATACATCGAGAGCCCGGCTAACAGCTACGGGCAATGAGTTATTTTCCTGAAGTTTTGCCGCCAGTTTGACTTTGCCTTCGGTCACGGTGACGCGAATTTTGTCCGAAGTCAGACGCACCACAAAACGGGTACCGATGGCCGTAACCACCTGACCATCCGCATAGACAACAAACGGTCGCTCAGGCTCATGGGCCACATCAAAGATGGCCTCACCGCGAACCAGCGTCACCGCCCTCTGGGTATCACTGAATTCAACTTTGATCAGACTGTTGGTGTTCATATGCACACTGGAACCATCGGACAAGAGTTCAATACGGTTATCACCCACTTGCGTCGCATAAAGGTTGTCCTGCACATCCACGCCATCGGCAATCGGATAAAAGACAGATATGGCTACCGCAACCAGCAATACACAGGCAAAAGCAACACCTCTCTGGAAGAATCGGGTTCTGCTGAAAACATCCCAGAAACCCCGAGTGGACTGCACATCGATTTCCCGGGCAAGAAAATCCATATCACTCCACATCTCCGCCTGCCGTTTCAAAACCTGGCCGTGGAGAGGGCTTATTGACAACCAGCATTTAAAATCACGCCATTCAGACTCTGACAGGCCGCCATTGTCCAGCGTGTTATCCAGCTTAACAAACCAGTCCGCCGCCTCTTGCCCTACCACATCCATGGTACGCAGTTCAGCCACTTTGGTATTTTGGGAGTATTTTTTAGTCACGAACGATCCTTGCGCAGGGCCTTGCCCAAACGGTTCTCGGCTTCACCCGGCTGGCCAAAACGATAGCCCCGGGAATTTAACCGCGATTCACATTCCTTGATTCCGCCAGCGATATATTTATCCACTGAGCTTTTGGATACCGACAGTTTTTTGGCAATTTCAGTGGAGGAAAAACCGTATACCTTACGAAGCAATATCGCCTGCCTCTTGTTATCCGGCAGAGATGCCAATACATCGACCATGGCCTCGCATTTGAGCTGCTCATGGATTTCCATATCCAGGTTGGAATCCGGAATCTCCATTAGCGCATCGTCAATAACGGTACTGATTTCGCGACTCCGGCGGCGACTGCTCCTGTACACCAGGTTGCGGGAAACCACAAAAAGATAATCTTCCGGCGAGCGTATTTGTCGTTTGCTGTTGGCGGTGTAGGTTTTTATAAAAGTCTCGTGGAGAATGTCATCCACATCTTCGGGGCGTACCGACATCTTGACAATGGATCGAATCAACGCGTCACGACAGCGATGAAAGGCTTTCACCACCGGATTTTCGCTGTCATTTTCCGAGCTTTTTGCCACTTGATTTGCACCCCACAGGTGTCAGATACGCACAATATACGATATGTAATTATTATAAAGAGCGCTTGAAGTGCAATATGCGTAACTCCATCAAGAAATTTTTATTCCACCACCTCACTACAGTTCGTAAAAATTACCGTACTGCTCCACCAGCGGCTCATTTTCACTGTGCACCCACTGGTAATAGTCCATATGCTGCAGCTGCGATGCGGCGGCCCTGTCGATAATAAAGGTGGCCCGTTCGTGCAGCTGCAGCGCCGAGGCGGGGCACATGGCTGACAGTGGGCCTTCTACCGCCTGCTGTACCGCACCGGCTTTGGCTTCACCTGTTGCCAGCAGTATCACCCGTCGACTATTGAGGATGGTGCCAATACCCATGGTCATGGCCAGGTGGGGCTGAAACTCGCCTTCCGCGAACAACCGGCTGTTGTCCTGCACCGTGGACTGGGTAAGGGTTTTAACCCGGGTACGGGAGGCGAAGCTGGAGGTGGGTTCGTTAAAACCGATATGGCCATTGCTGCCAATACCGAGAATCTGCAGGTCGATGCCACCGGCATCGGCAATGCTTTGTTCGTATTCGGCACCCACCTTGCGCGGATTTTGGTGGCTGTCACAGGTGGGCAGGCGGGTGCGGGTCTGGTCGATGTTTACCGCGTCGAACAGCTGCTCTTTCATAAACGAGCGGTAGCTTTGCGGGTTTTCCGGGCTAATGCCTATGTATTCGTCCAGGTTAAAACTGGACACTTGCTCAAAGCTGACCTTGCCCTGCTGATACAGCGCAATCAATTGCTGATACATGGCAATCGGCGTGCTGCCCGTGGCAAGCCCTAATACCGCATCCGGCTTTTTAGTGACCAGCTCGCAAATGCGCCGGGCACCGAGTTCGGCGACGGCATCGCTGTTGTTGAGAATGATGACTTCCATGGGTTGATACCTGTTTCAAGATGTTGCCGTCATTGCGAGCGCAGCGAAGCAATCTCCATCCGCTTATCGCAATGCTTTTGTAGCCCTCAGCATGCTGGCCGAGATTGCCGCGTCGCGTCGCTCCTCGCAATGACGGGGTCAGCTTTTAACAGACCCCATCCACCCAGGTATTTACCACCTGGCGTTTGTCATTAATCAGGGTAAAACTGGCCCGGTAGCCGGGTTTGATATAGCCCAGTTCGTTGTCCAACCCGATAGCCTGTGCCGGGTAAAGAGACGCCATACGCACCGCTTCAAACCAGTCGATATGGGCAAATTCAGCGGCGTTGTTGACCGCCGACATCATGTTCAGATCTGAACCCGCCAGACTGCCTGCGGCGTTGACGCAGCGGCCATCCACCGAGTGAATGGTTTCGCCGTCCAGCACAAAGGATTTTTCTTCCGCGCCCACCGTGGACATGGCATCGGTCACCAGTATGGCGCCGCCTTTTTGCTTGGCTGCCACGGCTACGGAGAATGCCGCCGGGTGCATGTGGTAGCCGTCGGCGATAATGCCAAACCAGCTGTTGCGGTCTTCCAGCGCAGCGCCCACCATGCCCGGTTCGCGGCTTTGCAGTGGCGTCATGGCGTTGTACAGGTGGGTGAAGCCGTGGATACCGGCATCCAGCGCCTGCCGTGTTTGATCGTAATCGGCGTTGGTGTGTCCGGCACAAATGGTCAAACCACGGGACTTGAGTTCGCCAATCATTTCCGCAGAACTGAGCTCCGGCGCAATGGTAACGATGGTTTTGCCATGCTTCAGGGAGCTAACCAGACCCACTCCCTGATGATCCAGCAGGCAGAACTTGTTGGCATCGTGGGCACCCTTTTTTTCGGCATTGAGAAACGGGCCCTCCAGGTGAATGCCCAACACCCCCGGCACGCCTTCCGCCAAGGCCTGTTCTACAGCAGTAATGGCTTGTTCCATCACTTCAAAACTGGTGGTGATCAGGGTGGGCAGCAGGCCGGTGGTGCCGTACTTGCGGTGGCCAGCCACGATGGTGCGAATGGTGTCTACCGTAGGCGCACTGTTAAACATGATGCCGCCACCGCCATTCACTTGCAGGTCGATAAAGCCGGGCACCAGACAGTGCCCCTGCAGGTCGACGCGACTGCTAATGTCCGCCGGGACGTCTGCCTGGGGAATCACCGAGTCAATACAGTTGCCATCGATGATGACCGCACAATCGCTGTGCAATTGCTCACCGTCAAAAATTGAGCCGTTAAGCAGTGCGGTTTTCATCACTACTGCGCCTCCGCCATGGCCTGCCGACCCATAATGGCCGCACCGCGCACACCACTGGAATCCCCAAACCGGGGCGGCAGTACGGCGGGGGGGGTGGCGCTGCGGAACAGGTAACGCTGTATGTGGGCACCAACCGCCGGATAAATTTCGTCGATATTGGAAAGTCCGCCGCCCAGTACAATGGCATCCGGGTCGTACATCAGGGTCAGTTGAGCGAGGAAGCTGCCCAGGCAGTCCAGCCAGGCATCAAACACCTGCAACGCTTTTGGCTCGCCCTGCTTGACGCCCTGCACCATCGCCTCCACGGTGTTGTAGCCGGACTCGAAGTGGCCGCACAGCCAGGTCAGGCCAGTGCCAGACAGGTAGGTTTCCACGCAACCCTGCAGGCCGCAGCCACAAAAGCGCAGCGGCAGGTCGTACTTTTGCTGCAACGCCGCAGGCAGGGGGATATGGCCGAACTCACAGGCAATATTCTGCCTGCCGTGCAGGTGGTGGCCGTGGGTGACAAAACCACCGGCAAGGCCGGTGCCCAGCACCACACCCAGCCCGGTGTCGCAGTTGTTCAAAGAGCCACTGTTCACCTCTGACAACACAAAGGCCTTGACGTCATTTTCAAAGCCCACCGGTCGCGCCAATCGGGTTGTCAGGTCATCCCGCAGCGTCCGGCCATTGATGCCGGGCACATTGGCGGACACCACTTTGTCGTCGGCGTCAAAAAAACCCGGCAGACCAATGCCCACAGAGCCCTCACCTTCGCTCAGGCGATCTGCTCTGGAGACCATGCTGGAAATCGCGTCCAGAAATTCCACATAACTTTGCGTGGGAGTAGACACTCGCCAGGAATCCACCAACTGCAATTGTTTGTCAAATATGGCCAGCTCAATTTTGGTGCCGCCCACATCCAGCCCATAGTGCATGGCTGCCTCCAGATTACGGGGCGGTAAAGGGGTAAATTTCCACCCCCCTTACAACGCGATTGACTTCACCGGTGGGACAGGGATTGTCGGCACCGATACCCATATGCCAGGCGCGGTAGAACGCGTATGTTTGGCACCAGGCGATATACAACAGAGATAAGCCCAGATCCGTCAGACCCTGTGCTGCAAGCGTTGACGGCGACAGCTCAATAACATGATCCGTTTTTTTGTCCCGCAGCAGTTCGTTGTGCAGGTCGCGGTCGTAGCGGCCAACGTAGGCTTCGCTGGAGTGCATCACCACAATCAGGCTTTTTTCGTTGACCATGGACTTGGGGCCGTGACGGAAGCCCAGCGGCGAGTCGAAAGCCACCATCATTTTACCCGCGGTCAGCTCCAGGCATTTCAGAGACGCTTCCCGGGCAATACCCAGCAGATTGCCAGCCCCCAGAACCACCAGGCGGTCGATGTCTTTTCGCGCCAGCTCCGAAATGGCCCCCTGTTGTTGTTCCAGCAAGGCTTCTGTGGCCTCGGCAGCCGCTTGCAGTTGGCTGTGGTCGGGTACAAATACTGTGGCGCAGGAAAACAGCATGGAAGTGAAGCTGCTGGTCATGGCAAAACTTTTGTCGTTAGTGCCTTCCGGCATTAACAGGCAGAAAATGCGCTCGTCATTTTGCGATGCTTTCGCCAGGTAACCGTCCGGGTTACAGGTAATGACCAGGTGGTAGCAGTTTTCCACCAGTTGAGTGGCCAGCTTGACCGCCGCCACACTTTCCGGGCTGTCACCGGAGCGGGCAAAAGACACCAACAAAGTAGGCACATGTGCCTGCAGGTATTGATCCGGCGCCGCCACAATATCGGTGGTGGCAATGGCCTCTACCCGCTGGTTGGTGTGCTTGCGCAACCAGGGGGCCAAAGAGTCACCCACAAACGCAGAAGTGCCTGCGCCAGTGAGAATAATGCGCAGCCCGGCGGTGGCCAGCAACGGCTGAATAAAGCTATCGATTTGCTCTCGGCGAGCGGCAATATTGCCACTGGCTTCGCGCCATTTTTGCGGCTGCTGGGTGATTTCCCGGGCCGTCCAGTAGCTATTTTTGTTTTTCAGAGTTTCGGCTTCTAGGCCTAGATAGGTTTCCATGGTTTCACTCTCGTAAAATTTGAGCCCGTCATTGCGAGGCCGAAGGCCGCGGCAATCTCCATTGCCCCGCTGCCAGCTTGACGAGATCGCCACGCTGCGCTCGCGATGACGCGGTTTGGTCAAACACAAGCCGCCGCATACACCCCGGTAACCTGCATCACATGATGAATCACCAATTCTTTGGGGCTGATTGGCAAGCCGGCATTGCGTACCGCCTGGTATTGCTGCGGCATATACTGGCCCAGCAAGGGCTCGGGAATATCCACCGCCTCCAGGTTGCCAAACAAACGCGCCACCGCTGCCTGAATCGGTTGTTGTGGCCAGTAGTAACGAATGCGGTCACTGTAGCTGTAGCGGCGATACAAGCACCCCTGGGGTTCTTCGCCGGGGTAGTATTTTTGCCAGTTGCTCGGCTGCTCCAGCATTACCTGCTCGCACACTGCCCGCAGGTTGGAGCGCTGTTGCGCATCCACCAGTTCGTCTTCAATATGGCTGAGTGCAAACAGGGCTTCGCGCAGTGCGTAGGTGAGCTGGGGACCCACTTTTAAAATCGCAAAGTGGTCTTCCACCAACTTGGCGTAAGCACTGTCGGGTTGATAATCGGTGGAATGTGCTTCAAACACCAGGGTGGGAATTTCGCTGATCAGGCCACTGAGTTCGCGGGCTTCCTCAGGGCGATAGTCGTGTACAGAGGTGTGGTCAAATTCCACACCGGGCTGTACCACCAGGCCGATAACGCGCTGCCAGGCAGCCTCCAAACCCTGTGCTTCAAAGGCGGCTTTGTGCACCGCTACGGTTTGTCGCACTTCGTTCACCGGCGTTACCTGCAAGCCGTCGATTTCTTCTGTGGCGCCACCGGGGGGCGGTACTTCGGTGCCTACTACATACACCAGCTCGGCCTTGCCGAAGGCTTCCAGTGCGGTTTTTTCCGCAACAGCGCATAACCGGGCAGCGCGCTCGGCAACGACTTCGTCACTGAGGGGTTCCAGGTCGTCGGCACAACCCATACTGGTATCCAGATGGATTTTCTTGAAACCGGCGGCCACGTAAGCGGCAATCAATTCATCGGCTTTTGCCATGGCCTGTTCTGCCGGTTCGTCACACCAGCACACCGGGCCAAGGTGATCGCCACCGAGAATCAGTTGCTCAGGGTCAAATCCCACCTTGTCGGCAATGGCGGCGATATAAGGCATAAAATCAGCGGGTTTCATGCCGGTATAACCGCCAAACTGGTTTACCTGATTGGCGGTGGCCTCAATCAGTACCGGGGTGCCGTCTTGCTTGCCCTGGCGCAAGGCCGCTTCCAGCACAATGGGATGAGCGGTGCAAATGGCGTAAATACCGCGCCTGGCCCCTGAGCGGTTGGCGGCCACTATATCGAGTAGTTGTTGCATGGAAATGTCCGTTTAGTCTGTGGTGAACGATGCAGTTTGAGATTTACCACCCCAGGTACGCCACTTGTGGCCAATCAGGGCGTAGAACACGATAAAGCCGTAGCAGGGAATCATCAGCCAGTAGGCGCTTTGAGGATTGCGACTGGCATCGGCCAGTGCACCATACAGCGGTGGCAACAATGCACCGCCGGCAATCCCCATAATCAACAGCGCTGAACCGGTAGCTGTATTTTTAGGCCCCAGCCCCTGCAAAGCCATTGGCCATATTGCGGGCCACACCAATGCATTGGCCAGGCCAAACAGTGCCACGTACAACACCGCATCCGGCACCGCACCGACACCGGTCCAGGCAAACAACGCAGACCAGATGCCTGTCGAGTCAGGGCTGGCACCGAGCAATAAAATGGCAAACAACACACCCAGGCCGGAAGAAATCAGCAGCGCCGTTGACTGGCTGATCACCCTGGGAATCAGCACCATGCCGAGCACATAACCGGTCACCATAAACGCCATGGTGTAAGAAGTGAGCTGGCCAAAATTGGCAACCCCCAGTTCCTTGCCAAACAGACCGATGGTGTCACCGGCAATCACCTCTGCACCCACATAGAAGAACAGCGTAATCGCACCCAGCACCAGCTGTGGTTGTTGCAGAATACTGCCTTCATCCTGACCCTCGGCCACTTCTTCCTGCTCCGGCTCGGGCAGTGGCGAGAATTTCACAAACAGCCCCAGCAGCAGCAAAAGCCCCGCCATAATCAGGTAGGGGTTGACCAACCGGGACGACAACTCTGCCAGCTCTACGGCCTTCTGAGTGGCATCCAGTGCCGCCAGGCGCTCCTCGGAGAACTGATCCATGCCGGTAAACACCAGCGCCGTAAATACCGCCGGAGCCACAATACCGGCCCCTTTGTTCAATATACCCATAATACTGATACGCACCGCGGCGGTTTCCCGTGGGCCGATCAACACAATGTAAGGGTTCGAGGCGGTTTGCAAAATGGTGAGGCCAGTACCCAGTACAAACAGGCCGAGCAGGAAAATGCTGTACATGCGCAATTGCGCCGCGGGAATAAAGATCAGCGCCCCCACCACCATCATAAACAGCCCCAGCACCATGCCGTTTTTGTAGCCGGTGCGCCGCAAAATCAGCGACATGGGCAGCGCCATCACAAAATAGGAAATATAAAACGCCAGTGTGACCAGGTAGGCTTCCAGATGGGTGAGCTCACAGGCGATCTGCAAAAACGGAATCAATGACCCGTTCAACCAGGTCACAAAGCCAAACATAAAAAACAGGATGCCGATAATGGTGATAGGCACCAGAGACGATTGCCGGGTGGTAGTATTCATTTCTTCTCCTCCTAAACTTCAACCGCCAGCAAAAGGCTCGCCCGCAGTTTAAGAATCACAGGCTATCACTTGAAAAAAACTTTCGCAAACTTTCGTTTATAAAGTGAAAGTTTTCAGATTAAGTTTGATTGAACAACTTACGAAGCGGGATAAGACAGGCTCTCAGACCTGGCAGAGAGTCAGGGGTAATACCTCAAAAGCATCAAGGTATTCCTGGGGGATACTGCGGTCAGTCACCACGGTATCTACCTGTTCGACAGACGCAATAACGTGAAAGCCTCTGCGATCAAATTTGGAAGAATCAGTAACCGCCACGATTTCACTGGCCGCCTCGCACATCAAACGATTGAGAGAGGCCTCCGGTTCAAAGTAGGTGGTGATACCGGTTTTCAGGTCGAAACCATCCACCCCCAGAATGACTTTATCGAAATGCAGGTGCTTGAGGCTCTGTTCCGCCTGGCGGCCAAAAAATGACATGCTCTTTTTGCGTAACCGGCCGCCGGTGACAATAACGCCAATGGCCTCAAACTGAGACAGCGCGTTGGCAATATTGAGGCCGTTGGTCATTACGGTGAGATCTTTGTGCCCACCAAGACACTGAGCCACCTCCTCGGTGGTGGTGCCGGAATCCAGAAAGATAAACTCACCGTCGTTGATCAGCTCCGCCGCCGTGCGCCCCAGGTTGCGTTTTTCTGCGGGGTGCTCCTCATAACGTTCCTGTACTGACAGCTCTTTGGCCAACTTGCTGTTGGCCAGCGCGCCACCGTGACAGCGGATCACAAAACCCTTTTCACCGAGGTGGTTGAGGTCGCTGCGAATGGTGACGCTGGACACCCCAAAACGTTCCGCCAGGTTTTCCACCACCACCCTGCCGTGCTTCTGGGTAAGAAGAACAATTTGCTGGCGCCGCTCCAGGGTATTGCGCATGGCGAGTCTCGTTTAAAGTGAAAACTCGCCCACCTTAACAACTTTCACTTTCTTTCACAATGACCATCATCTCCAATATTGAGGCCACTTCACCCAAAAAATGAAAAATTCAATGAGTTGCGGATATCGCCGGTCCAGGCAAAACCGTAGGGTGGATTAGCTGAAAGCGTAATCCACCGGATGGTGAAGATAGATGCCAGTTTTAATCCCTGATTGGTGGATTACGCCGCTTCGCGGCTAATCCATCCTACGGCATCTTGGGTGGCCATCCCGTACACGTCTAACGAGGTAGCCAGTTGCTACCGATTGTGCACGTTGTGAGCGCGATAGCCGTAGATGGCAACCACCACAAAGCAGATCAGCGGCAGCAGGAAGGAGGTTTTAACCGATGGAATGGTGCCAATAATTGAGCCGCCATCGATCATCGCGCCCTGCAAGGGCGGCATCAGAGCACCGCCGACAATGGCCATCACCAGGCCAGCAGAGGCCAGGCTCGCATCGTCGCCCATGTCTTTAAGGGCAATGCCGTAGATGGTTGGAAACATCAGTGACATACAGGCGGAAATGGCAATCAGGCTGTAAAGGCCAGCCATACCATCGAGGAAAATCGCCCCCAGGACACAAGCCATACCACCAAGCGCAAGGAAAAACAGCAACTGCCCGGGTTTGATGTAACCCAGTAAAAAGGTACAGATAAAACGGCTGCTCAAAAAGGTGATCATGGCAATCAGGTTATACCCCTGAGCTTCGGCGGCGGTCAGCCCGATACTGGTCATGCCGTAGTGAATAATAAAGGTCCAGCACATGATCTGCGCGCCCACATAAAACGCCTGCGCCACCACCCCTTCCAGGTAGCATTTGTTGCGGAACAAGCGTCCGAAGGTTTCCTTCAGCTCGCGCCTGGTCAAAGGGTGATCGTGAGTCATGGTTTTGGGCAACTTGCTGAACAGGAACACCAAAAACAAAACCGCCACCACAATGGCAATAGTGATGTAAGGCCCGCGAACCGTAATCAGGTCCGCAGCCTGCATAGCCTGGTGAGCCACCGGATCGGTGACTGAGAACTGATGCAGTGCCTCGGTTAACTTGCCGTCCACCACAGAAGGCAACAGGTTGTCGTAGTCCGGGTTGGCCGCCTTTTCTGCCTGACGAAATTTTTCCACTTCCAGTTGGTTGAGGATTACCGTTGACGCCACAAAGATACCCGTCAGCGATCCTATGGGATTAAAAGCCTGGGCCAGATTCAAACGCCGGGTGGCGGTATCCGGGTGCCCCATGGAAAGAATATAGGGGTTTGCTGTTGTTTCCAGCAACGCCAGCCCGCAGGTAAGTACGCATAATGCAATCAGGAAAAAGTTGAACTCCTGATAAAGACTGGCGGGAATAAACAGGGAGGCACCGATCGCATACAACCCCAATCCCAGCAGAATACCGGCCTTGTAGGAGTAGCTGCGAATAAAAATCGCCGCTGGGATGGCCATAATGCCGTAGCCCAGATAGAAGGCGAACTGCACCATACTGCTCTGGGCATTGGAGATCAGGAAAATGTCTTTAAAAGCCCGTACCAAAGGATTGGTAACATCGTTGGCAAACCCCCAAAGCGGGAACAGCAGTGTCACCAAAATAAAGGGGGCGATCATGTCGCCGGTGAGGATTTTAGGGCGAGTCGCACTTTGCGCAGAGCTTGTGGTTGACGTATCAGCCATGCTTTTTTCCTGGATAGTTATTATCGAAGGGAGCCGCCATTATACCCCTTGCTTTTACATATAAATAATAATTTTAAATGTATTTGGCAAAATTACCGCAGGACAAATTAAACCTTGCAATACTAAAGTTAAACTTTTAAATTACACGGTATGAAAAGACAATACCAAGCCCTTATCCAGGAGTATCTCAGCTACTTTCCCTGCGTTGTGCTTATCGGAGCACGTCAAAGTGGCAAAAGCACATTAATGCGAATGGTTCCTGGGGATTACGATTTCTTCGACCTGGAATCACAAGCGGATTACACACAAATTGCCCACGATCCCGACCTGTTTCTGCGACTGAACAATTCACCTTTGGCCATTGACGAAGCCCAACTGCTACCGGAGCTTTTCCCTGCCCTAAGAGTCGCCATTGACAGAGACAGGCAAGCCTATGGCAAATATTTACTGTCTGGATCCAGTTCACCTGAATTAATCAGCTCGATCTCGGAGTCTCTTGCAGGTCGCGTTGGTATTATCGAAGTAGCGCCTTTCAGCCTTTCCGAGACGCTTGACGTTTCTTCTCCGAACCTGCTCAAGTTGTTCCAGCCAGGCATCAAAGCCGAAGAAATTCCTTCGCTGATACCTTCGGCAAATATCAAAGAAGCATCTACCACCATAGATGACTATTGGGAACAAGGTGGCTACCCAGAGCCCTGGCTTCGGAAACGTGGAAAATTTCAGTCGGTGTGGCGGGAGCAGTACATAAAAACCTATATTGAAAGAGATATTGGCAGGCTCTTTCCTGCTCTCAACAAAGTGCGCTTCCGGCGATTTATCGAACTGCTGGCGGGCTATTCCGGGTCAATAATAAACTATTCCAATGTCGCCAACCTCCTTGACGTTTCCCAACCTACCGCCAAAGACTACTTCAGAATAGCCGAGGGGACGTTCATCTGGCGGAACCTGCCCGCTTACAATAAAAGCCTGAGCAAACGCGTTTCCAAACACCCTAAAGGCTACCTGCGGGACACGGGGTTAATGCACCACATATTGCAAATCCCCTCGACCAAACGGCTGATCTCTCACCCACAAATGGGGCATAGCTGGGAGGCTTTGGTTATCGAAGAAATTTTACGAACCCTTAACAGCGCAGGCATTCAGTATGCGTCTTACTATTACCGCACATCTGGCGGAGCCGAGGTCGACCTGATACTGGAAGGTAATTTCGGTCTTATTCCTGTCGAGATCAAGTATGGCCAACAAATACCACTCAAGAAACTGCGCCCAATAAGGGATTTTGTTAACGAGTTTAACTGTCCTTTCGGCATCATCGTAAATAATGACGAAAAAATTCGTTTGTACGAGGAAAAGCTGATTGGCATTCCCCTGCTGTCTCTGATAGCAGATGAACAACAGGGGAGTTGAAGAAGCCTACCTGATCTGCCCACCAATAGGCTTGCGCGCCTTCTTATTCCTGGCTTTAACATGCTCGGCGGAATAACGGCGCACATCCTCCTGAGACCAGTAGGGCCCGGTATTCCAGCGCGGGTGGATCATTTGCCCTTCCCAGGCAAACAGGTCTTTCATCAGCGCCCGCAGGGTCTCTTGCTGTTCGCTGGCCAGATCGCGGGTTTCCCCCGGGTCGGTGGCCAGGTTGTACAACTGCGCCGGACGGTCCGGGAAGCGCAGCAGTTTCCAGGGGCCGGAGCGCGCGGCGGCCATATTGTCGTAGCGCCAGAACAGCGCGCGCTGTTGTTCGGTTTCCGCCAGCAGTGACTGGCCGTCCAGCGCTTGCGGCAACTTTTTAACACCCGCCGCATCCAGGGCGGTAGGCAGAATATCAAACAGGGAGATAACCTGCTCCGAAGCAGAACCCGGCTCAATCACCCCCGGCCAGCTGGCCACAAAGGGTACGCGAATGCCCCCTTCCAGCAGGGTGCCTTTGGTCCCTCTCAGAGGGGCGTTGTCTGCCGCCAGGCCCACTTTGTCGCCGCCGTTGTCGTTGGTAAATATGACCAGAGTGTTGTCGTCAATGCCGTTGTCTTTGAGCGCCGCCATCACCTGGCCGACGCCACGGTCCAGCGCCCAGGTCATACCCGCCAGGCGCTGCCGCTGCGGGTCTTTGATATGGGCAAAGCGGTCCATATCCGCCTGCAGTACGTCCATGGGGGTGTGCACTGCGTTATAGGCGAGGTAGAGGAAAAACGGCTGGTCTTTGTTTTGTGCGATATAGTCCACCGCCACCCGGCTAAAGTCGTCGGTCAGGTAGGCTTTGGGGGTGAGCAGTTTGCCGTTGTGTTCGATGGCGGATTTGCCCTGCTTTTTGCTGTCTTGCGGGTGGTAAGGTGCCTGCCCGCCGACAAAGCCGTAAAACTCGTCGAAGCCGCGCACATTGGGGTGAAACTGCGCATAGTCCCCCACGTGCCACTTGCCCACGGCAATGGTTTGGTAGCCCTGCTGCCGCATCCGGTCGCCGATGGTTTTCTCCTCCACATCCAGCCCCATATAGGTGTCGTCCACCCCTTTCGGTGGCCGGTGGGTGAGGTTGAATTCATAACCAAAGCGCTGGGTGTAGCGGCCAGCCAGCAAACCGGCCCGGGACGGGCTGCAAAAGGGCGTGGTGACATAGGCCTGGTTGTAGATGCGCCCGCTGGCGGCCAGCCGGTCGATATTGGGGGTCTGCATGTCCCGGCTGCCCTGAAAACCGAAGTCCGCGTAGCCCGCATCATCGGCGAGAATCACAATCACGTTGGGTTGGCGGACGCTACTTTCCGGCGGCGCGGCGCAGGCATTCAGGCCAATAAGCGACAGGGTTAACAGCAGCAGCTTTTTCATGGGCGATTCCTGTTAGTTAATAGAGCGCAGTACAAACTCAAGTTGATAGGTTTTTGTTTCCAGCAAGTGATGGGGCAGCTGGCGCGCACCCCAGGAGTTTTCACCCCCTACCCCTTTCTGGGCGGCGTCGATATTGAGTTCGATGTAGTTCTGGAATTCGACCGTGGAACCGTGACGGTTGGGGGCGCCCCGGGAGCGGTCGTGGTCCAGGTCTTCGATAGCCAGCGGCAGAGCCGAGAAACCGAAGGGCTTCTGCACCGTCACCACCTCAATGCCCCGGCCACTGCCATCACTCAGGGTCAGCCAGCGCACATCTTCCTTGTTGCCGGTTTCCTGGGGGCGCGAATAGTCGTGGTATTGCTGCTCCACGGTGGACTGGTAGCGGCCTACCGGCGCACTGTCTTTGCGGTCGAGGTAGTTTTCGTGGGGGCCGCGACCAAACCATTCCAGGTTGGCAAAGGTGCGATCGAATTGCACACTCATGCCTACCCTGGGCAGTTCCGGCAGTTCGTCTTTCAGCGGCTCAAATGTGCCCTGTACCGCGATGGAGCCATCGCCATAAACACGGTATTGAGTGGTAAAACGAGCGCCGCCATCCGCCAGCAAATGCTCAGTGGTCACTTGCAGGTGATCGCCAATAACGTCGGCGGAAAGTTGTACCAGTTCCCGCTGCGGGGAAACCAGTTGCGACGACTGCTTCCATACCTGAATCAATGGCATCAGCTTTTTGGTGCCCGCGTCATTGTCGGTGGGCACCCGCCAGAAGTTGGGGTGCAGTGGCGATACCAGCAGCTCGCGGCCGTCGACTGTCCAGCCGCTCAGCAGCCCAGAGTTTTTGTCAAAACTGACGGCGAAGCCATCTCCTGTGGCGGTAATGGCGGCGTCTGATTCCTGCTTCTGCGGCGCGGCCAGGCCTTTGGGTGTCTCTGCGTAACTGGCGGCGGTGGCCAGCGAAAACTGTTCCCAGGCCACCACTTCATCGGCATCAATCAATGGAATGGCACCAGCCCTGGCCTTTGCCTGCACGGTTAGCAGCACATCTCCACCCTGTTTGGTGTAAGCGCTAAAATCCGGTAGCGAGACAGATTCGCTGGACTGCCCCACAGTGGCAAAATCCGGCAACGCACCCTCGGCCACCTTTTCGCCGTTGCGCTCGATAAACCAGGAGAAGACAAAGCGCGACAGGTCGGCAAAATCCTGGCGATTAATCAGGGTCAGCGTTTTGTCCTGCAAGCTGAAGTCCACCGGCTGATACACCTTTTTCACTTCCCAGGCGTGGGGGTTCAGGGTGCGGTCTGCCTGAATCACGCCGTTGGCCAGAAAGTTGTCGTCATCCGGGCGCGGGCTGGGGCCAAAATCATCGCCATAGGCAAAGTACTGGCGGCCCTGGTCGTCGGTGCGAATCAATGTCTGATCCACCCAGTCCCAGATAAAGCCGCCCTGCAATCTGGGCTCGGCGTAAATCAGGTTCCAGTAGTCCCGCAGGCCACCCATGCTGTTGCCCATGGCGTGGGAGTATTCCGCCATAATCAGCGGCTGCCCTGGGTTGATTGCCTTAGCTACATATTCTTCCAGCTCGTCGATACCGTCGTACATGGGGGTGTAGATATCGACAAAATCCAGCGGCACATGGCGGGATACTTCTGTACCCCAGCCGCCGTAGGTGACCGGGCGGGTGGGGTCGTTGGTGCGAATCCAGTCTGCGGCTTTTTCAAAGGAGGTACCCAGCCCCGCTTCGTTACCCAGGGACCAGAAGATAATGGCGGCGTGGTTTTTGTCCCGTTCCACCATGCGAGCCACACGATCAATATGGGCTGCTTCCCATTCCGGTTTAAAGCCCAGCTGATTCTTTTCCAGCGCATCGCCTTTGAAATTTGCTTCGGCAAACGCCATGCGCCCAATACGCATGTATTCGTGGGATTCGATATTGGCTTCGTCCATTACGTACAGGCCGTAGCGGTCCGCCAGTTCGTAGAAGTAGGGGTCGTTGGGGTAGTGAGCGGTGCGCACGGCGTTGACGTTCAGTGACTTCAGCAACTGCACGTCTTTTTCCATCAATTCCCGGCTGACCACGCGCCCGGCATGGGCATCGTGTTCGTGGCGATTGACGCCGCGAATTTCAACCGCCACACCGTTGACCAGAAACAGGCCGTCTTTCATTTGCATATTGCGAAAGCCGATGGGCCGGGTAATAAATTCCTGCTCGCCGGTGGCGGTGTTTTTCAGTGACAGGGAAAGTTGGTACAGGTTGGGAGTTTCGGCGCTCCAGGGTTTTACGTTGGCGATTTCACCGGAAAACTGCACCCTGGTATCCGCTGTGGTTCGCGTGCCTTGCAGCAGGGTTTGCCCATCGTGGTTGATTTGGTAGGCCAGTTCGACCTCACCTTTCCCTTGGCCTTTACCCTGTGCGGAGATATCGAGATCAACAACCAGCGCAAACAATCCGCTACCGTTCGCCAAATCCAGATCGGAAATCACGGTAAAGTCTTCCACCAGTGCTTGTGGGCGGGCGTAGAGGTTTACGTCACGCTCGATACCGGACAGGCTCCAGGCGTCCTGGTCTTCCAGGTAGCTGCCGTCGGACCAGCGATACACTTCCACCGCCATGCGGTTTTCGCCCGCTTGCACAAAGTCGGTGAGTTCAAATTCTGCCGGCAATTTGGAGCCCTGGCTGTACCCCACTTTTTTGCCATTAACCCAGATATAAAACGCGGAGTTGACGGCGCCAAATTCCACAAACACCCGGCGGCCTTGCCAGTTTTCCGGTATTTCGAAGGTGCGCACGTAGGAGCTGACCGGGTTGTAGTGGTCGGGAATATGCGGTTGATTGGCGGGGAATACGTAGTCGATATTGACGTAGTGCGGAATGCCGTAACCTTGCAGTTCCACATTGGCGGGCACGGGAATGTCGTCCCAATCGCTGACATCGAAGTTCGTATGCCAGAAATTTTTTGCCCGGTCAGCGGGGCGCTCGGTCCAGCTGAATTTCCAGGTGCCGTTGAGGGATTGTCGATAGGTGGAATTTTCACCGGTGGCGGCCCGTTCTGCACTTTCGTAGGGCACAAAGCTGGCGCGGGCGGCGCGTTTGCCAATGGCGAATACTTGCGGGTTTTCCCAGTCGTTTTGGCTTGAAGCGGATGGGCTTTCCACTTTCTGCTCGCTGCACCCGGCGAGGGTGATCAGCAATGCGCTTAAGCAGAGCGTTGCTCCAGCGTGGGCGAATCTTGACCGGTTAATTATCGACATGGGCCTGCTCCGTTAACAGAATATTTTTCAAGTTTTATTGCTGCCATGCAGAACCGATATAGTTGCATCGCAGGACATGAATCCGGTGTGGCTTGCTGTGACACGCTGCAAGTACATCCATGTAAGCTCGTCGCCAGCATCCCTGCTGGCCACGGTCACAGCAAGCCACTCCGGATTCACGTCTTCAGGTTTTGTGGTACAGCCGTATTCAAATTCACAAAATCAGGGCCGGCTGCGGCCGCCGTCCCGTATCCGATCAAGCGCCTTGACCAGTCGCTCAACAACGTCCGGGTGTTCGGCCGCAAGGTTGTTTTGTTCCGATGGGTCCTGAGCCAGGTTATAGAGCTGGTAAGGCGCCTCACCCTCTCCCGGCTCGACGGTGCGCGGCTGGGTGAAACCTCCGGAACCCAGGCCTTCAACCAGTTTCCAGTCGCCTTCACGAATGGCAAACAAGCCGTTCAGGGCGTGGTGAATCATCGGGCCCCGTTCAACCTGTTCAGCGGTTCCCAGAAACACATTGGCAAGATCAAAGCTGTCGGCACCGGCCTCCTGTTCCAGGGGCTGCCCGGTAATGCGGGCAAAGGTCGCCATCAAATCCGCCAGGGTCAGGGGTTGGTGACTGACTGTTTCAGCAGGTATTCGGCTGTGCCAGCGGGCAATAAAGGGCACGCGGTGGCCGCCTTCGTGGATGTCTGCTTTCTGGCCGCGCAGGTCGCCGTTGGCCAGATGGCCGTACTGTTTAATATCTGACGGCAGCCAGTGGGCACCGTTGTCGGAGGTAAAAATCACCAGGGTATTGTCATCAATGCCCGCCTGTTCAAGGGCGCGCATTAACTGCCCTACGGTGTCATCCACCTGGGCGGCAAAATCGCCGTAGTGTCCTGCTCCACTGACGCCCTGGAATGGCTGTGTGGGCAACCAGGGGGTATGGGGTGCGGGCAGGGGGAAGTAGAGGAAAAACGGGCTGTCATTCGTGTCACTGCTTCGGCTGTGCACGTATTCAACGGCTTTTTCCGTCAGTACGGGCAGTACTTCCTGATGCACAAAATCGTCGCCAATCTCCCCGGCGCGCCAAAAACCCTTGCCACCACGCCGGCGCTGTTGTTCAGCGTCGATGGTGTTTCCAGTAAGGGGCGACGAGGTGGATCCGTTTTCAATATATACGTAAGGGGGCATATCCAGAGAGGCAGAAATGCCGAAAAAGTAGTCAAAGCCCACTTCATTGACACCGGGCCGCAGGCCGTCAGGGTTTTTGTAATCCGGTTTTGGATCGCCCAGTCCAATATGCCATTTGCCGATGGTGGCGGTGTGATAACCAGCGTCTTTTAGCAGGCTTGCCAGGGTTTCCCGCTGGGGATCGATCAACAACCGCGAGCTGCCATTCAATACGCCCTTTTTAAGCCGGGTGCGCCAGGCGTAACGGCCGGTCAGCAGTGAGTAGCGGGTGGGTGTGCACACCGAAGACGGGCTGTGGGCATCGGTAAAGCGCATGCCCTCGGCGGCCAGCTTGTTCAGGTTGGGGGTAGGTACCTTGCTGGCCGGGTTGTAGGCGGCAATATCGCCGTAACCCATATCGTCCGCCAGAATCACGATGATATTTGGCCGTTGAGAGGTTTTATCGTTGTTTGCCTTTACGCTGCTTTTTTCTTCAAGGCCTTCTTCTCTGGCACAGCCAGCGGCCAGCAGCACCAGTACAAAAGCCAGCAATATCCGGATAAAGCAGCGAATTTTTAATACAGGTAAAAACATACGAACAAGCCCCAAAGCAGCAAGATCACGCCGTCAAATATAAAATGTGATTTATAATATGAAATGAGATAGTATCAAGTTCATATCAGTATGTGAACCCATTGCTGTTCCACAAACTCGAACAACATGAATTGGGTATTGCTTGATGTGACCGAGGTCAGCATGGATGCTGACCTCGAGCCCCATGGATGGGTTTACGGCGCGTCACAGCAAGCAATATCCAATTCATGTCTGCCGCGAACCTAAACTCTTTGACGGCCTTATTTTTCCTGTGATTCAGGGGTAAAAACTCAAAGTTTATGGGACAGTAGTGATGTGAACCCAAAAAACTACCAGAGACACTTAGCACCATGCTCAAACTCCCTGTTATCGCCGCACTGCTGTGTTGCTCTGCCCTGACCACAGCGCAGCCTATCGACGACAGCATTTACAGCACTCACCGACCCCATATTCCCGCCTGGTACGACCTGGCCCGCTACCAGGTACATGGCCGTCTGTGGATCAGTGCCGACAATGATGACTGGTACAAAAAACCGATTTTTCTCGACGCCGCCAAAGAGCTGGCCCGCATGGGCGTCAAAGCTCACACCCGCCACACCAAAAGCGGCGACGAGGGCGTAATCTGGAAATCGTCCGTGGGCAAGTCGCACCCCGCTGTTGCCAAACACGGCAATATTGCCCAACAGATTATCGACGCCAGCCACGACGCCGGCCTGCACATCATCGCCTACCAGCGGCACATGGAAGACCTGGCCTATCAACAGACGCACCCGGACGAAGTGGCCAGGGACATCAATGGCAAGCCCGAGGAGCGGCGCGGCGCCATGATCAGTTTTGCCGGTGGTTACGGTGATTACCTGATCACCCATCTAAAAGAGTTAACGGCCATGGGTGCCGACGGTTTTTATCTGGATGAAATGCACGTGCCGTTAAAGGGAGATTTCAGCGAGGTATCGGTGAGGGAATACAAAAAGCGCTACGGCAAAAACCTGTTCAAGGCCAGCGCGGAAGAGGTGGAGGCCTGGCGCCAGACCATCATGGCGGAGTTTTTCGGCAAACTTCACCGGGAATTAACCGCCATCAACAAAGACATCATTCTGCTGCTTTCCGCCAACGGTACCGAATACCGCCTGCTGAAAGATTTTTTCCCCAAATACGAAGCCACTTTTTTTAACAGCGACCAATTCGAGCGCATGCACTCCCTGCCCCTGGCCGCCACCCTGTTCCGGGATTTGTCGGCGGGCCGCCCTCCCCATATCTGGCTGTCGCCCAAAGATACGGATCAAGACATTAATTTTGTCGCACGCCTTCTGGCTCACGGCTCCATCTACAACCGCGACATCCGCCAGGAACACCTGCGCAGCACACCGGACACCAGCTTCCCTCACTACGCCGAGCAAATTGCCCTGGGCAATAAAGTCAGCCCCTTTCTCGCCAACACCGTGCCGCAAAGCGAGGTGTTGGTGTATATCGATGAAACAGACCTGGGTAAAAGAGCGCCCATCCCCCACCCGGTGCGGGACAGTTTTAACCAACTCAAAAGCCAGGGCGTTGCTGTGGGTATGACCTCGGCATCCATGCTGGAGCTGGGCATTCCCTACGGCACCAAAAGCATTGTGTTGCCGGAGAAAGACTTGCCTGTGTCGAAGCGCACCAAAGCCATACTCGAGCGCTTCAAAAAAGCCGGCGGCAAGGTGCTGTATACCCGGGGCGAACTCGAACCACTGGCGCGCTTGTTTAACGCCGACTTCCAGCCCGGCTTTCAGATTTCAAGCGAGCAAAGCAACCTGGATATCAATGTCTACCGACGCAACAAACAGACCTACCACCTCGCACTGACCAATGGCGCTGAACAAAATATCGAACTGTTTATCGCGCAGACAATGCAGCCGAAAAAAGTGACTGACGCCTTTAGCGGCCAGAACATTCCACTGGTTAAAACCAAAGGTGGCTACAAGGTGAACATTGATTCACTGACTATCTTCGCCGGATTAATTATCGAGACTGAATAAATGACAAAGCCCAACTATCTATCATCTTTCCTTGGCATCCTGCTGCTGGCAATCCTCAGCGCCTGCGCAGTGAACGACCAACACATCAACACCACCTTTAAACCCGGCGAAGTCTGGCTGGATACCGACGGCGAGCCCATCAACGCCCACGGCGGCGGCATTCTGTACCAGGACGGCACCTACTATTGGTACGGCGAATACAAAACCGGCGTCACTCAAAAAGTGGGCACTGATTCCTGGCGTGTGAACTTCGTTGGCATCAGCTGTTACTCGTCCAAAGACCTGCTCAACTGGAAAAACCACGGCCTGGTGCTGACCGCATCGGACGACCCCGACAGTGACTTCCACCCCAGTCAGGCAGTGGAACGCCCCAAAGTTTTGTTCAACAAAAAAACCGGCAAATACGTGATGTGGATGCACGTTGACGGCCCCCAGGATGGCATGCTGTACGGCAAGGCCGCTTCCGCCGTTGCGGTGGCCGACTCCCCCACCGGACCGTTTGAATACCACTACACCGTCAGGCCAAACGCTGGCGTGTGGCCGGAAAATTTTGACCCCAACGCGCCCAACCTTATTGAAGGCACCGACAAACTGGCCAGAAAACAGCGCCAGGCCATTGGTTTTATCAAAGCGCATTTTGAAGGCGGCCAATACGCCCGGGACATGACCCTGTTTCAGGACGATGACGGCACCGCCTACCATGTGTATTCATCGGAACAAAACCGCACCCTGCATATCTCCCAACTGAGCGACGACTACCTGCAACACTCCGGCAAATACCAACGCTTTTTCCCCGGCCGCCACATGGAAGCGCCCGCCATTTTCAAACGCAATGGCAAGTACTACCTGATGGCCTCCGGCACCTCCGGCTGGAACCCCAACCCGGCGCGCTCCGCCGTGGCCGATTCCATCTGGGGTCCCTGGAAAGAACTGGGCAACCCGGCTGTCGGCGAAGGTGCTGACGTGACCTTCCGCAGCCAAAGCACCTTTGTGCTGCCGGTAGCGGGCAAAAAAGACGCTTTTATTTACATGGGTGATCGTTGGGTAAAACAGGATTTGCAGGATTCCCGATACATCTGGCTGCCGGTGGAATTTACGGATGAGGGCTATCAGATCAAATGGAAGGATAAGTGGGGTTTGGATAATTAGTCGAGCCAACAATATATTTTGACCAACAAAGTTGGTCATATTACTGTTTTGCCACTATAGAAGGAGTAAAACATGGCCACTGAACTGATTAACATCGCTGAACTGAAGGCTCACATTTCCGGGCTTTTGGAAAAAGTCAGCTCCACCGGCAAATCGGTAATAATCGGCAAGTACGGAAAACCTGTCGCCAAACTTGTCCCCTACCAACCCGAAACAGATAACCAGCCTCGCAAGGCCGGGTTTGGCAAGCACCTGGCTCTGGCCAGCATCACCACAATACAAGAGCAAGTTGATGCACCCCATGATGATGAAACACTGCAAGGGTTTTATCAGTGAAGATTCTCCTGGATAGTTGTGCCCTGGTTGATCTTGCCACTGGTGCCGCCACGCTTAACAAAGAGGCGCTGCAGCATTTTAGCCGCCGAACAAATGAAGTATATGTCAGCGCCGCATCATTCTGGGAGCTGGGCATCAAAAGGTCTCTTGGCAAGCTCGATTTTGATATTCGCGGGGCGGTGGCGCTTTTGCCGGAAAACCATATCCATGTTTTGAATATCGATATTGACGCCTCACTGCTGGCCAGCGAACTGCCCTACCACCACAAAGATCCCTGTGACCGGATTATTATCGCAACGGCAAAGCTGCAAGACCTGGCAGTGATGACCTCTGATAGCATTTTCGAAAAGTACGAGATCGACATTATCAGGACACGATCGCAATAACCAAACCGGGATGAAAAGCAAAGGCACTACCCATGAAAACACTGATCCCCACCCTCTGCCTGTCACTGTGCTGTACTGCCTTCGCGGTGGACGACGGCCATTACAACATGCCGGATTCCAACAACGAGCAGGTCACCTACGACCCCCGCGCCGACAGCATTATGAATCGACTGGCCACGGAAGAAGACCGGGCCCGCTTTGTCCGCGACAACCCCAGCGCCAGCGGCTACTACCTGTTCGGGGAAGACCGCAGCAACTCCATTCGCTTTCGCCACGCCCTGCCCGCCCACTGGCTGCAATCACAAGCGCACCAGAACCGGTTTCGCGGCACCGCGCAGCCCGGCGAATACTATGTATTCCAGCTCGGGGTATTTGCCGCCGAAGACGACCTGGCTTTCAGTGGCTTTCAGGCCAGCGACAGCCTTGCCAAGTTGGGGAAAGTGGAGCTGCTCAGTGACAATAAAATCGATCCAATCCGGGTAAAAAAAGGCACCCTGAAGCCACTGTGGTTTGGCATCGAGATCGACCAAAAAGCTGAGGGGATTTACCAGGGCGGCATCAGATTATCGTTCAATGGCAAACCATCCAGCACCGCACAGGTGGGCATCAAGGTGGCCGGTGAGGTGCTTGACGATTTTGGCGACAAGGATTCCTGGCGTCTGTCCCGGCTGCGTTGGCTGAACTCCACCATTGCCGACAACGACGATGTACTGGTAGCCCCCTTCACAGCCATTCAGCAACAAGGTAAAACCCTGGGTATTCTGGGCCGGGATTTGCAACTGAACGACAACGGCCTGCCCGCCCAAATCGTCTCCCGGTTTAATGCCAGCAATACCCGCATTATCGACAAGGGCACCGATGTGCTCACCGAGCCCTTTGCCTTTGTGGTGGAAACAGCGGCCGGGGCCGTGCAATGGACAAGCACCAACTTTCGTTTTACCCGCGCACAAAAAGGCGCGGTGGCGTGGCAGTCGGTAAACACATCCAAAGATTTTGAACTTCGGGTCAGCGGCACTCTGGAAATGGACGGCTTTGTGCAATACCGCTGCACACTGACCTCAAAAACAGCAGTTGAGGTGAAAGACATCCGCCTGGAAACCCACTACAGCAAACAGGCCACAAGCTATTTTATGGGCCTTAATCATGCGGGCGGCCTGCGCCCGCATACCATCAACTGGCAGTGGGATTCACAATTCCATCAAGACGGCTACTGGATAGGTGCCGTCAACGCCGGCCTGAAACTGAAATTCAAAGGGGCCAACTTCCAGACCCCGCCCATCAATGCCTACTACCATTTTCGCCCACTCAGCCTGCCCCGCTCCTGGAGCAACGAAGGCAAGGGCGGCATTCGCCTGACAGAAAACGACGACCGCTCCGTTGCCGTTCGCACCTACAGCGGAACCCGCAACATGCCCGCAGGCACCGAACTGGCGTTTGATTTTGATATGCACATCACCCCCTTCAAACCGCTGGATACTGACGGCCAGTGGAAATATCGCTACTTTCACCCGCACCAAGGGGTGAATGACGCCGACCTCGCCGACATGTCACGCATCAAGGCCAAAGGCGCCAATGTGGTGGAAATCCACCACAACAAGGACCAGAACCCCACCATCAACTACCCCTATTTTGACCAGTCCTTTCCCGTACTAAAAAGCGCCGTGGAAGATGGTCACAACAACGGCCTGATGGTGAATATCTATTACACCACCCGCGAAATCACCAACAACCTGCCGGAGCTGTTCGCCTTTAAAAGTCTCGATGGCGAAATCATCAGTGGCGGACCGGGTAAAGACGCAAAACCGGTCACCAACCCCAAAGGGCCGCACCCCTGGCTGATTGAACATTTGCGCGACGACTTTATCCCCGCCTGGCGGGAAGTACTGAAAGGCCGCTACAACGGGCTGCTGGACCTGGCGGTACTCACCAATCCCGATTCCACCAGAATGACCAATTTCTACCTGGAAGGGCTGGACTACACCATCAAGGGCGCGGGCATTGACGGCCTGTACATCGACGGCACCGCCCTCGACCGCGAAGGCTTCCAGCGCGCCCGCCGCATTCTCGACCGCAACAACCCCAACGCCCAGATCAGCATGCACTCCTGGAGCAACTTCAACGAACTGGGCGGCATGGCCTCCTCCGCCTACGTGTATATGCAGAACTTCCCCTACTACAACCGCCTCTGGTTTGGCGAACACTTCGCCCACCGCTACCGCAAAATGAGCAAGGACGAATGGCTGGTGGAAGTCTCCGGCATCCCCTTCGGCCTGATGAGCGAAATGATGTACAAGGGAATGCCCCACCGCGGCATGGTATTCGGCATGACCGGGCGGCTGGGCTGGAAAGGCCAGCCGCAGTCCATGTGGAAACTCTGGGACCACTTCGGCATGTCCGGCTCCACCATGATCAGCCACTGGGACCCGGCCACCCCCGTATCCACAGGGGTGGCGGATATTCCGGTAACGGTGTATCAGAAAAACGACAAAGCGCTGCTGGCCCTGGCCAGCTGGTCGGACAAAACCGAACAGGTAACATTGAAGATCGACTGGCAGGCACTGGGTATCAAACCGGAACAGGCAACGCTCTACGCCCCAGAGATTTCAGGCGTTCAGCAGGCCCGACAATTTGCTGTGGATGAGACCATTACTGTGGAACCGGGCAAGGGCTGGGTTTTTTCCCTTGAGGCTTCAGATAGTAAGTAAGAACGAATCCACCGGCTACAAGCCGGTGGATTCCGTTAGGGCCGATACTCCGGATTCACCACCACAGGCACCGGCGCATTAACCCGTTCGCGCCAGCTACGCATTTGTGCCAGCAGGCTTGCCGTCACATCCGGCATCGAGGTAGAGATATTTTGGCTTTCACCAATATCCGCTTCCAGATCGTAAAGCTCGACTTCGCCGCTTTCAAACCATTCAATCATCTTGTAACGGCCCATCCGGATGGCGCCAGCGGGGGTAGTTCGCCATATATTTCCTCCATCACCCTTTCCTTTGTAGGCCTGCAAGTACGCCGGGAAATGCCAGTACAGCGGTCTGTCTGCCGGAAAAACTTCCGGTTCCCCATTCAATAACGGCAACAGCGACACCCCATCCAAAGGCTGTGTGCTGTCAATATCGCCTGTGGCCAGTTCCAGGAAGGTGGTGTACAGGTCCGTGCCGATCACCGGGGTATCCGAACGGGTATTTGCCGCGACGACACCGGGCCAGCGGGCTATCAGTGGCACGCGGATACCGCCTTCGTAAAGCATGCCCTTGGCCCCCTTCAGAGGGGTCATATCCGTATAGTCGCCGTGGCCGCCGTTGTCGGAAAAGAACACCACCAGAGTGTTGTCCGTCAGTTTCATGCGCTCCAGTGTGGCCAGTATCCGGCCCACACTGTCGTCCAGGCTGGCGACCATGGCGGCGTAGTCCAGGTTGTTGTGGCCGCCATCAATGGGGCGCGCCGCAAACTCCGCCACCCGTTCGGGTTTGGCCTCAATGGGTGTGTGTACGGCGTAATGGGGCAGGTAGAGAAAAAACGGGCGCTGGCCGTCGTGGTCTTCAATAAAATCCACCGCCAGCTGACTGATGCGGTCGGTGAGGTAATCGCCCTCCTCGCAGTTATCCGACAGGTCGGGAATAACAATCCGCTGGCTGCGAAACGGGCAATGGTAGCTGCCGGGCTGCCCAAAGTGACCGGCGGCCAGGGCAACGTCAAAGCCGTGCCGCCGGGGGTCGTTATCCAGGTGCCATTTGCCCACCATGCCGGTTCGGTACCCGGCATCGCGCAGCCTTTCTGCAATGGTGACGCTCGCCCCATCCAGGGTGGTGCTGTTGGCAACGGGTATCAGCTTGCGGTGTTTTGACTGGCCCCGTTCCGACGAACCAACGGTATAAATACCGTGCCTGGGCGTGTATTGCCCGGTCATCAGGCTGGCGCGGCTGGGCGCGCAGTTGGGCGCATTGGCATAAGCCTGGGTAAAACGCAGGCCCTCACGGGCAAGGCGGTTCAAATGGGGCGTTCGGTAATAACCACTGTAGGGCTCAATATCCCGCCAGCCCAGATCGTCGGCATAAATCAGTACGATATTCGGCGCGCCGGACTGCGCGCCCGGCGGCCCATTCTGGTTTTGGGGGGTACAGCTGCACAGGCTGACAAGCAGCAGCAAAAAGCCAAGTCGATTTGCAGTAGAGTTTACCTCCACAGCACCGCACCTCTGTCAGGGACGACTGCGTCCACCGTCTCGAATCGCCGCCAGTGCAGAGGACATTTTCTTGACAACTTCCGGGTGCTTTTTGGCAACATTGTTTTTTTCCAGCGGATCACTGGCCAGATTGTAGAGCTGGTAAGCACTGGCACCGGCGGCGGGTTGCTCTCTGGTCGGCTCAGTAAAACCACCGGAACCCAGCCCCTCGATCAGCTTCCAGTCACCATCGCGGATGGCAAACATGCCGTCCAGGGCGTGGTGCACCATGGGCGCGTTGCGAACGTCGGCGACTTTGCCATCGAGCAGTGACGCAGATATATCAAAGCTGTCGGGGCCAGCGTCTCCCTCAAGGGCAACATCGGCAATGGTGGCAAAGGTGGCCATCAGGTCCGCCAGGGTCATGGGCTGCTCGCTGACACTGGCGCTGGCGATCCGCCCCGGCCAGCGAGCGATAAAGGGCACCCGGTGCCCGCCTTCGTGAATATCCGCTTTCTGGCCGCGCAATTGGCCATTGGCCAGGTGGCCGTACTGCTCGATGTCGGTGTCGAGCCAGTGAGCACCGTTATCCGAGGTGAAGATAATCAGGGTATTATCGGCAATGCCTTCCTCTTTCAACGCCTTGAACAACTGCCCCATGGTGGCGTCCACCTGGGCGGAGAAGTCACCGTAGTGGCCAGCGCCGCTGACGCCCTGAAACTCTTTGGTGGGCAACCAGGGAGTATGGGGGGCGGTGAGGGCAAAGTAGAGGAAGAACGGCTGTCCGCTGCTGGCCTGCTGACGCACGTAGCCAACCGCCTTGTCGGTGAGTACCGGCATCACTTCTTCGTGCACAAAGCCCTCGCCGATCTGTCCTTTGCGCCAGAAGCCGCCGCCACCGAAGCGGCGCTGACCACTGGCTTCAATTAGGCGGCCGGTCAGGGGGGATGCGGGCGCGCCATTCTCTACATAGACGTAGGGCTTCATATCCAGAGAGGCGGGAATGCCAAAGAAATAGTCGAAGCCCACTTCGTTGGGGCCGGGGCTCAAGCGGCCAAAATCGTCGCCGGAATTTTTCCCGCTGGTGGCGCTGGCGCCGTAGTAATCCGCCTCCGAATCACCCATACCCAGATGCCACTTGCCGATACCGGCGGTGGCGTAGCCCGCTTTTTTTAACAGCGAGGGTACGGTTTCCCGATCCGTCTCGATCAGCAGCGGCGAATAACCCCACAGCACCCCGGACTTCAGCCGCGAGCGCCAGGCATAGCGCCCGGTGAGCAGTGAATAGCGGGTGGGAGTACACACGGAAGAAGGCGTATGAGCATCGGTAAAGCGCATGCCCTCAGCGGCCATCTGGTCCAGATGCGGGGTGGGAATTTTGCTGTCGGCGTTATAGGCGCCGATATCGCCAAAACCCATATCGTCCGCCAGCACCACAATGATATTGGGCTTTTCTGCCGCTTTGCCGGTACCGTCGGAATCGGCGGCGGAGCAGGCCATACTGGAAAGGCTCAGGGTAGCGATAGCCAGCCACCGCACACCCCTGATCAGATAACCGGTTTTCGTAATCTGTTTGAACATATCTACCCCTTTTATCTAATTATGAGTTACGGCTTTTTTTCTTTCCGTAGTTTATATATGATAAATATTCTTATTAATGAAATGCAAGGCTGTCCAGAAAAAAAGGTAATATCTGATGCAAACGAAATTGATTGCCACACTCCTGTGCCTGCTGGCATTGCCCAGCGCGGTTCTGGCCGGAACAAGCGCCCCCAACAAAACCACCGATATCGTTACCCTCAGCTCACCGGACAAGCGCAATGTGCTGACCGCACAGGTCAGCGACGGTGTGGCCTGGTTCAGTGTGCGCCGGGACGACAAACCCCTGCTGCTGAAATCCCGCCTGGGCCTGGAACTGGCGGATGCGCCCTTTACCGCCTTTGCACTGCACAAGGTCAGCCATTCGCAACAGGACAACACCCGCAAACAACTCTGGGGCCAGCACGCCCGGGTGCGCAACCACTTTAACGGCGCGCGCATGGTGTTGCGGGAAACCGGCAGCGAACAGCCACGCAAATTGATGGTTGAATTTCGCGCCTACAACGACGGCATCGCCCTGCGCTACCGGCTGCCACCCCAGGATCACATCAACTCGAGCCGGGTGATTGGCGAGCAGACGGTGTTTTCCTTTGCCGACGACTACCAGGTCAGCAGTTACCGCCCGGAAGAAACCCCGGCTACCGCGAAGTCCATCGCCAGGGTCAACCGTATACGGCCCCCGGTGGTGTTGAGCAGCAAGGGGGGCGAGCGCCTGGCCATTCACGAAGCCGGGCTGCTGGACAGCGCCCAGTTGCAGGTGCAAGGGGATAGCAGCCTGCCCAATGGCCTGCGCCTGACCAGTACCGACAACCAGTTCAAGCTGCCCTACCAGAGTGCCTGGCGCGTGCTGATGATTGAAAACAAACCCGGCGACCTGTTGGTATCCAACCTGCTCACCAACCTCAGCCCGCCGTCACGCATTGCCGACACCTCCTGGATCAAACCCGGCAAAGCCCTGTGGGACTGGCGGGTGCGTGGCGAGCGCTACGGCGACTTTACCTACAGCATCGACAACCCCTCCCTGCGCCGCTATATCGATTTCGCCGCGGACAACAACGTCCAGCACGTGATGATCGACGCCAACTGGTACGGCCCGGAGCACGAAGCCACCACCAACCCCTTCACTCCCGCCAAGGGCCTGCGCATCAAAGAGCTGATCGATTACGCCAACAAAAAAGGCGTGGGTTTTATCCTTTATATGAACGACAAGGCCGACCTGCATTTCGACCTGGACAAACTGTTCCAGGCCTACAGCCAGTGGGGTGCGGCGGGCATCAAATACGGTTTTATGAAGGTCAAAGGCCAGGAAAAAGTGCGCAAAACCCTGCGCATTGTGGAACTGGCGGCCAAGCACAAACTGCTGGTCAACTTCCACGACGGCCCCATCGCCCCCACCGGCCTGCGCCGTACCTGGCCCAACTGGTTGACCCGTGAATTTGTGCACGGCCAGGGGGACTCCCGGCGTTCGTTCACCCCTTCCGGCTTTCTGGAAATGGTGCACCTGAACATGATTGCCGGGCCGCTGGACATGTCCAACGGCTTTTTCAAACTGGCCGGGCTGGAAGAAAACCGCAACTACGTGTTCGAGCCGGTGCATTCCACCGTGGCCGCCGAAACCGCGCGGGTGCTGATTGTGTTCTCCGGTCTGGTGATTCTGCCGGACGCGCCGGAGGAATACCTGAAAAAGCCCGACCTGTACGAATTTATCCGCCAAATGCCCGCCAGCTGGGACGAAAGCCGGGTACTGCACAGCGATCCGCAAAGCCGAATCACCATGGCGCGACGCTCTGGCAACAACTGGTTTGTGGGCACCGCCGGTAACGAACAGGGTGGCGATATTGACATCACACTGGACTTTCTCGAACCCGGTGCCAGCTACCGGGTAACCCTGTACGAAGACGCGGCTGACACCCACTTCAAAACCAACCCCGAGGCCTACCGGATTCGCGAAAAAACCGTGGCCCGTGGCGACATCATTCGCGCCAACATCGCCCCTGGCGGCGGGCATGCCATGACACTGAAGAAGCTACCCTGAATCGGAGACACCCATGCACATACAGCGCTTGCTCGTTGCCTTTATGGTCGCCCTGCTCCTGCCATCCATCAGCCTGGCCGGGGCCAGCACCGACACCCTCAACCTGGCGGCCATGCTCCAGCCCACCGGGGATGACAACATCTTCCACGACGACAACTACTACAACTGGGGCTCGTCCATCATCAAAGGCGAAGACGGCAAGTACCACCTGTTCTACGCCCAGATGTCGAAAGCGGAGGAACTGGGTTTTTATACCTGGCTCACCGATGGCGTTATTTCCCACGCCGTGGCAGACAACCCCGCCGGGCCTTATACCCACAAAAAGATTGTGCTGGCCGGTCGCGGCCCCGGCCACTGGGACGCCCACACCGCCCATAACCCCAGAATCAAATACTTTGACGGCAAGTATTACCTTTACTACATGTCCACCAACCTCGGCGGCCAGACATTGAGCGAAGACGAATTCCAACAGGCGCGGCACGAAAACTACCGCACCAACCGCTTTCGCCGCCTGGTGCGGGAAAATCAGCGCGTGGGCGTGGCGGTGGCCGACAGTCTGGACGGCCCCTGGCAGCGTTTCGACCACCCCATTGTCGAACCCGCCGGCCCCATTACCCAGATCACCTGCAACCCGGCCATCGCCCAGCGACCGGACAGCACCTACGTTATGCTGGTGCGGGGCGACAAACCCAATCAGGAAAAACTGGTGAGAAGCCAGGCAGTAGCTACCGCCCCCAGCCCCACCGGGCCCTGGACCATTCAGGACAAAGCCGCCGTGGGCGAATTGAATTCAGAAGACCCGGCCATCTGGTACGACGAAAAACGAGGCCGCTTTTACGGCATCTACCACGCCTTTGGTTATATGGGGTTGATTACCTCGGAAGACGGGCTGTCATGGGAAAACGCCCGCCACTACAAAGTCATCGGCAAATCCCACCGACACAAAGACGGCGTACGCACAGTGTCCCGCTTCGAGCGCCCTTTTATCTACGTTGAAAACGGCGAACCGAAAGTGATGACCGCCGCGGTGCGGGAAAAAAGTGGGGATACCTACTCGCTGTTTATTCCCTTGAAAGCTCCGGCAAACGCGTCAGACAGTGAATAGCTGTACCAGGGAGTTCACAAAATAATCGTAGGGTGGATTAGCCGCGAAGCGGCGTAATCCACCAAACAGGAATTAACGTTAGCAGCCAAACCAAAACATAATCATCACCTGGTGGATTACGCTTTCAGCTAATCCACCCTACGGCTGACCATCCTCATCGAACGAGAAAATGCAGGCACGTCGCTACATTTTTTAGGTTTATTCTATTACCAGAGTGGTGACATACTTATCAAAACGGATCCCGCTCAGATCCAGCGTCAAAGAAGTTTCACTGGCAGACACAGGCACTTTCTGACCATTGGCGAGCACGCTGGCGGATGCGTTTGTTGCCTGTAGTGACAACACCAGTGGCAATACTACCCGGTCTTGCTGAAAAGGGCTGAACAAATGCACGTAGAGTTTGCCGTCTTTGGCAGTAAGCCGTGTGTTTTCTGGCGCAGAAATCGCAGCCGCCTGTGTACCGTAGATGCTTTCGCCATTGCTTTGCATCCACGAACCGATGGCACTTAAACGTTGATAGGCTTGCTCCTGAATAACGCCGTCACCGGTGGGCCCCACATTCAACAATAAATTGCCGCCTTTGGAGGCAATATCCACCAGTTTTTGAATCAACACCCGATCGGATTTCCAGCCGTCATCAAATTTCGAATAGCCCCAGGTGTTGTTTATCGTCCAGCAGGCTTCCCAGAAGTGATCCAGCTGTTCACCGGGGGTTTCATTTTCTGGCGTACCGAAATCAAATTTGAATTCTGTGCGTTTTGAAACACGGTTATTGATGATAATCGACGGCTTCAGGTCGCGGATAAAGTGATACAGGTCGTCACCATCTTCCGTGGTCCACCAACCCGCCCAGTCGCCATCAAACCACAAAATATCCGCATCGTAGTTATCGATCAGCTCCTTGATTTGCGCCTTCATATAAGCCACATAGTGCGGCTTTTGCCCCTCTTTCATGAGAGTATGGCCCCACTTCCGCCAAACGTTCTCGCCCGCCGCATTGGGTTCCTGACTGGGGTGATGCCAGTCTATGATGGAATAATAGGCACCAAATTTAATGCCATGTTTTTTCGCCGCACGGGAAAGCTCTGCCAGAATATCCCGGTCGAATGGGCTTGCACCGCCAACATCGTAGTCCGACACCGCACTCGGCCACAGGCCAAAACCTTCGTGATGTTTGGTGGTAATCACCAGGTATTTCATACCGGCATTTTTGGCGGCCACAACCCATTTTTCCGGATCAAAGTGCACAGGGTTAAACTGCTCAGCCAGTGGAGCATATTGGTGACCGGGAATATCCGCCCTTGCCTGAATCCATTCTGCGTAGCCATCAACCGGCTTGCCTTGCCATTCCCCGCCAAGGTTGGAATAAGTTCCCCAGTGAATAAACATGCCGAATCTGGCGTCATTAAACCACGCCATGCGTTGCTCCAGATCCGCTTTGGCGCGATCGCTTGCTGATTCCTTGGCTATTGCTGTCACCACTGCGTTAGGCTGTTGATCCGGCATGGTGCTTGAACAGGATACCAATGCTATGGAAACGAGCACTGGCAACAGGGTATTTTTTATCGAACAATCAACCACAATAGTTCCTCATAAACTCGAACACTTTGTCTGTCATAAACTTTAAGGCCTTAGAGAGACGCACTAAGGAGTTCACAAGATAGGCGACATGGGCTTTTCAAGACCGTCAGCGGCAGGGATGCCGCTGCCGAGCGTACAGGGAGGCTTACTTTAAAGCGAAAGGCACAGCATGTCTTGAAAAGCCCATGTCGCCTATCCAACGTACGGTTTGGCAAGTCATCGGACTCCTCCCTTGCAAAACACCAGCAGGCACATCAAACAGCGGGACGGGACTTGTGAATAAAGCGGGATATCCCTGCAATCTGATCATCCAGGGTGATATATCTCATACCCGCCTGATTGGAAATACCTCGCGCCAAAGTCGTTTTCCCGGCCTGCCGAGGCCCGGTGAGGTAAAGCACACGAAACTCACCAAGTAGTTCTTCAATCAATGGTTGCAAGTTACGATAATAGATAAGTCACCTGCCGATGCTTTGCGAAATACAAGGCAAGAACAGGCAATTAACGCGAGAAAAACCACCTCTTATTGAGAAAAATACAACCCACTAATGCGAAAAAAACAGCCCGGCAAGTTCCCCTGCCGGACTGTTTTCCTTTTAACCTTCCCCCATCCCATCAAACAGTGAATTGCTTATTCACCGGCAAATCCCGCACCCGTTTGCCGCAGGCGTGGAAGATGGCGTTGGTGAGGCTGGCGGCCACCGGGGGAACGCCGGGTTCGCCAACGCCGGAGGGCGGCGCGGTGGACTCGACGATGTGGGTTTTGATGGTCGGGCTCTGGCTCATGCGCAATACCGGGTAGTCGTGGAAGTTGGACTGCATTACCGCGCCGTCTTTCACGTCTATTTCTCCCATCAGCGCCAGTGACAGGCCAAACACGATGGAACCTTCCAGTTGCGCGTGCACCCGGTCCGGGTTGATGACGGTACCGGCGTCCATCACTGCATGGGATTCAAGCACCGTGACTTTGTTGCCCTCAACCTTGACCTTGGTGGCCACCGCCACGTAAGCCACAAAGCTGCGCTGCACGCTGATACCCCAGCCTTCGCCGTCTGCGGTGTTGGCGTCTGCTCCGGATTTTTCCACCACCGTATCGAGCACGTTTTTCAGGCGCTTGGTGTCGATGGGGAAGGTGTCCAGGGATTCACCGTAGTTCGGGTATTTAACCCCCAAGTCTACCTTGCGGTCTTTGCCAATCAGTTGGTGCCACATTTTGTGGGTGGGCTTGCCGGCGGCATGGGCCAGTTCATCCACAAACGAGCCCTGGGCAAAGGCGTGCTGGATATTGCACACCGAGCGCAGCCAGCCAATGCGCACATGGGCGCTGGCCTTGTGGTTTTCACAGGAAAAGTTATCCAGGGCAAAGGGAATATCGATAAAGTTCATGCCCAGCTCGCCCCGTTGCGCCTGGTCCACCCCCTCTTTGAAGGTAGAACTGATGCTGGGGAAGGCATTGCGCTGTACCCAGCCGGAAATGCCGCCATTGGTATCCAGCCCGGCCACATAGTGCTGGGTGCTGATGGCGTGGTAATAGCTGTTGCGAATATCGTCTTCGCGACTCCACACCACCTTTACCGGTCTGCCGGTTTGTTTTGACAGCAGTGCCGCTTCCACCGAAAAGTCCGGTTTCGATTTGCGCCCAAAGCCGCCGCCCAGCAGGGTCACGTTCACCTTCACCTGCCCTTGCTTGAGGCCAAGGGCTTTGGCGACATTTTGTTGCGTGCTCTGTGCGGTTTGTGTGCAGGCCCAGATTTCGCAACGGCCATCTTCAAAATGCGCGGTGGCCGCCGGTGGCTCCATGGGAGCGTGGGCCAGGTAGGGCACCCGATAGGTGGCCTCGACCTTGCGACTGGCTTTGTCGAGGGCAGCGTAGGCATCGCCTCCAGAGCGCACCACCTTGCCTTTGGTGACAATGTTTTTGGCCAGTTGCTGTTGAAAGTCTGCGGAGCTGTGGTTTTTGTTTTCCCCCAGGTCCCACTGTACATTCAGGGCCCGCCGCCCCTGCAGCGCCGCCCAGGTATTGTCCGCCAGCACCGCCACGCCATTGAGGGGATGAAACACAACCGGTCTTGGCTGTTTGGGCATCTCGATAACCTGCTGGACGTTGGCCACTGCCAGCGCCGCCTTGCGGTCAAAGCCTTTAACCGTTGCCCCCACCACCGGGCAGCGTTCGATGCTGGCATACAGCATGTTGTCCAGATGCACGTCCTGGCCGTAGGTGGTGTCGCCGGTCAACATCACATCCATATCCACAATGGGCACGGACTTGCCGATCAATTCAAACTGGCCCCGGGACTTGAAGGTCAGCTCGCCTTTGGCGGGTGTGGGCTGGCTGGCAGCCAGTTCCGCCAGCTCACCAAAGGACAGGGATTTGTTGCTGCCTTTCAGGTGCACTGCGTTGTCTTTGGCATAGGTTTTTGCCGGGTCCACTTTCCACACCTGTGCGGCGGCCTGTTCCAGCATGGTGCGAGCGGTGGCACCCACTTCCCGCAGTTTGGTGTAGAACTTGCGAATGGAGGTGGAGCCATCGGTGTTCTGGCTGCCGTAGGCTTTGTTGGCAAGCCCCTGCACCACTTCCACCTTGGCCCAGTCCGCACAGAGTTCGTCGGCAATAATCTGGGTGGTGCCGGTGCGAACGCCCTGCCCCATTTCACTGCGATGGCAGACAATATGCACCCGGTCGTCGCTGCCGATACTGACAAACAAATTGAGCGGGTGATCACCGCCCTGATCATCGGCCCAGGCGAAAACCGGCAATACGGAGGACAGGGGTACCGCCGTTCCCAGCAACAGGCCGCCACCGGTTATACCGGTTTTTTTCAGGAATTCCCGCCGGCCAAGACAGATAACTTCAGCAGTGTTTTCAAGTACCTTGCTCATCACTGACCTCCCACATTTTTGGCTGCGGATTTGATGGCTTCTTTGATCCTGGGGTAAGTACCACAGCGGCAGATATTGCCCTGCATATGACGATCAATGGCCTCGTCATCCGGGTTGGGGTTGGTTTCCAGCAGCGCCGCCGCACTCATCATCTGCCCGGACTGGCAGTAGCCGCACTGGGGCACATTGTGCTCCTTCCAGGCCTGCTGAACCGGGTGCAGGCCCACGTCCGTAGCCAGGCCCTCAATGGTGGTAATGTTCTTGCCCGCCACCGCCGACAACGGCATCACACAAGAGCGGATAGCCTGGCCATCCATATGCACGGTACAGGCGCCGCACTGGGCCAGGCCGCAGCCAAATTTGGTGCCGGTCATGTGCAGCATATCCCGCAATGCCCATAACAGCGGCATATTGGGGTCCGCATCCAGCTCGACCGGTTTGCTATTTACGGTAAATGTCACCATTGTTGCTTACCTCCAAAGGGTATTAATGTATTTTTGAGCTACTGTTCTGTTAAGTTCCCAGACCTGTCATTCCCGCGAAGGCGCACTGCTGTCCGGGATAATCACCCAACCCGTCATTGCGAGCGCAGCGTGGCAATCCAGTGTCTTTAACTCAGTGACTTAAAAGCTAAGTCGCTGGATCGCCGCGCTGCGCTCGCGATGACGATTTTTTTAAGTTTCTCTGCCACCCATGTAACTGCAAGCCTTACCTGGTAAAACTTGTCGGCCAGCCCCGGACGGCAGTGAGTTATTCAGCCAACCGCTAATGGATTGGCCGTCACCACCTTCCAGCACGGCATGAACCTCTGCCACCATCGCCAGGGCGATGGATTCTGGCAATTCGCCGCCCAGGTTCAGACCCACCGGGTTGGCCAACGGCAATGCCAATTCATTTTCTGCCAGGCCCGCTGCCGCCAGCACCCGTTCAGTGCGGTGCTTCGGGCCCAGCAGCCCGAGGTATTTCAATGAACACGGTTGCAGCAGCTGGATAGCCTGGGCGTCCAGCTCAACGTTGTGGTGCATGACCACAGCGGCATCCATAGCTGCGTCCAGGCAGTGCTTCGACAATTCTTTATAGGGCCGATCAATAATATTCTGGGCACCGGGGAAGTAAGCGGCGCGGGCATAAGCGGTGCGGGGGTCAAACAGGGATACATGCCAGCCCAGGGTGGCCGCCAGCGCCACCACCGGAGCGGCATCCACCCCACCGCCAAATACCGCCAGATGGGGTGTGGGCAGAATATATTGATCCAGCGTCTTGCTGTCTGTATCCAGCGTTAACTTGTTGCACGGCGCGTCTAGCACTTCCAGCACCGTGTTTTCAGGGACTTGCTCCGCAACATTTTGCCGGTAGATACAGGGCTGGCGCTGTTGCAAACGGCGTTGCAGTTCCGGCAGTTGCAAATAGCCATTGGCGACACTCACCGGTTGCAGCAGAATGCGCACCATGCCGCCACAGCCAATGCCCAGCTGCCAGGACAGGTCTTCTTCCTCGCGCATGTCGTATTCGATAATGCGACTGCAACCAGTCTGCCAGCAGCGCCTTGCCTGGCGCATGATGTCGGATTCCAGGCAGCCGCCGCTCAGCAGGCCATGGTATTTGCCCAGGCTGTTAATCAGCATCATGGCGCCCGCCTTGCGGTATGACGAGCCATCGGTGGCGACAATGGTCGCAAGCACCCATTGCAGCGAATCCCGCTGCTCGCTCCATAGGCTGAGTATTTGATCAAGGCGATTTGACATAAAAATCCGGCTTTTACGTTATATCAGGTCATTGCGAGCGCAGCGACGCGGCAATCTCGTCCAGCCCGGTAGTGACCTGATGGAGATCGCCGCGCTTCGCTCGCGATGACGAGAGGCGGGGGCTAAGCTGAACATGCGCGCCCGGAAAGTTCCAACTGGCCACCGCCGATGGCTGATGCGCAGCAGCCATATAAGCCGCTGCCCGGGCCACAATGTCCGGGTGCTGATCCGCCACATTACGGGTTTCGCCAATATCCGCGGCCAAGTTGTAGAGTTCGATGGGGGCATGCGGGTTGCTGCGGGCGTTCAGCTTGACCGCTTTCCAGTCGCCCATGCGCACCGCCTGCTTGCCGCCCTGCATGGCAAATTCCCAGTACAGGTACGGGTGTTGTTTTTGCTCACCCTCATTGAACAGGGAGGGCAAGAAAGATAAGCCCTGAACCCCTTCGGGCACGGGTGCACCGGTGAGTTGCGCCAGGGTGGGCAGTACGTCCCAGAAGGCGGAGATATGTTCGCTGCGGACGCCGGCAGCAATCTTTCCCGGCCAGTTGGCGATCATGGGTACGCGAATGCCGCCCTCGTACAGGTCGCGCTTGATACCCCGCAATGGGCCGGACGCTTGAAAAAACGCCACATCACTGCCCCCTTCCGGGGCGGGGCCGTTGTCGCTGCTAAAGATCACCAGAGTGTCTTTTTCCAGACCGAGCTGGCGCAGCTTGGCCATCACCTCGCCGATGTCCTCATCCATATGGGAAATCATGCCGGCGCGGGCGGCCCGGGGTTTTGGGTGAGGGGTATAGCTGTTGCTGTCCGATGGGGTTTCCTGCCACTGGCCGTCGTAGGCATCCATATAGCTGTCGGGCACTTGCAGCGCCGCGTGCGGGGACGGGTAAGCCAGGTAAAGGAAGAAGGGCCGGTCGGCGTTATCGCCCATAAATTCCAGCGCCTCGGCGGTGATCAAATCCGGCGCGTAGTCCTGGCCAATATAGTCCCGATAATCGGCACTGGTCACCTGGCGATTGGTGGCGCCGGGATGAGGGTGCCGGTATTCATTGTTCAACGCCACCCGGTCCCGGTTGCGCCACAGGTGTGTGGGGTAATAACTGTGGGCCTGCTTCTGATCCAGGTAGCCAAAGAAGTGATCAAAACCCTGGGTATTGGGGCCGGTATCCGGCTGATCCACAGGGGTCGGGCCGCCCAGCCCCCATTTACCAATCGCCGCAGTGGTGTAGCCCTGCTGCTGCAACAGGCTGCCGAGGGTTTGTGTGCCGGGCCGCAGAGGTCGCTGGCCCCGTTCTTCATGGTCCAGAAAACCGCCCAGTTCGTAGTTGCCGCGAATCTGGGCGCTGCCCATATGACGCCCGGTGAGCAATGCCGCACGGGACGGCGCGCAAACGGTGCTGCCGGAGTAGTGCTGGGTAAAGACCATACCGCCCCGCGCCAGGGCATCGAGATGAGGCGTGCGGGTGCGGGTCTGGCCATAGGCGCCGATATCCCCATAACCCAGATCGTCCGCAAGGATATAAATAATATTGGGTTTGCGCGGTGGCTCGGCGGGAGCCGCACCCGGCCTGTTATCACTACAAGCGGTCAGCACCACGGCCAAAACAACAATCCACCCCTTCACCGGGCTAAACCCCTTTGCGCATTTTCTTGCTGGTGAACTGCGCGCCGCTCTGCTCCAGCGCCTGATTCATTTCCTTGAGGATGGCCTGCAGTTTTTCCGGGTTTGCGCTGGCCTGATCGTGGTTTTCGTAGGGATCGTCCTTGAGATTAAACAGCTCAAATTCTGGCGATGCATCGGGGTTGCGATGCTGGATCACCTTCCAGTCGCCGGAGCGGAAAACGCTGAAGTTGTTGCTGCGGTGGCCGTGGGGGAAGTGCATCAGAAACTGCTGGGAATGCTCCCCCTGGTGGCTGGCCAGATAGCTGCTGAGGTCCTGGCCGTCGATGTGATGCTGCTCCGGTGCTTCCAGGCCCGCCAGTTTCAGCAAGGTAGGCACGATGTCCACGATGGAGACAAAATCCTGGTACACAATGCCCGGCTTGATGGCAAAGCGTTGCTGAACAGGGGATCGGGGATTGGGCTTGGCCCAGCTCACCATAAAGGGCGCGCGCATGCCACCGTCGTAGTGAGTGGCTTTTTTACCCCGATAGGGAGCGGACGAGCTGTGGTCGTGCTCACCGCCTAAAGGTGCATCGGAACCGTTGTCGCCGAGAAACACAATCAGGGTGTTGTCGGCAATGCCTTTGGCGTCCAGGTGGTTGATCAGATCACCCAGGGATTTGTCCATGCCTTCCACCAGAGTGGCAAAGGCCTGGGTCTTGTCGGATTTTCCAGAATCCTTGTAATGGTCGGCAAAACGCGGGTCCGCCTCGAAGGGGGTGTGCAGGGCGTAGTGGCTCATCTGCATGAAGAAGGGCTTCTGGGCGGAGATAAACTGGTCGATGGTTTTTGTGGCTTCCCGGGTCAGCGCTTCGGACAAAAAGATGTCCTGACCGTGGTAGGCGTCCAGATGGGGGACAAAACGCCGCTTCCCCTTGCCAAAATCTTTCAACCCGTAATAGCTGCCGGGCTGACCGGCGGAAGAACCGCCAATATTGATATCGAAGTGCAGATTCAGCGGGTCGCTGCCTTCGTGAGCATCCGGGCCAAGGTGGGCCTTGCCGATATGGGCGGTGGCGTAGTCGGCGGATTTAAGTGCAGATACCAGGGTCCAGTCGTCTTTGGACAGGCCGGCCCATTTCCACCCTTCCGGGCCCGGGTTGGTGCGCTCCGCATAGATCCACTGGGTGACTTTGTGGCGCGCGGAATACTGGCCGTTAAGCAGGGAAACCCGGGACGGGGAACACACGCTGTTGGCGTAAAAGTGGGCAAAGCGAACGCCCTGTTCTGCCAGTTTCTCCATGTTGGGAGTGCGATAAAAATCGTTGAGCGGCTGCGGTGCCGCCTCGCCGTTTTCGTTCACCACGAAGGGAACGGAGGTATCCATGGGGCCCATATCGTCCACCAGAAAGAGGATGATATTGGGCTGTTGTGGTGAAGCCTCAGTATTCTTTTCAGCAGAGCAGCTTGCCAGCACACACAGTGCCGGTAGGAGAAGGCTTAAAAATAGACTGCGTTTGTGTTTCATGGTGTGTCGATCTCTTTGCGTGGTTAATTTGCCGCCGTCATTGCGAGGGACATTCCCATCACTGCAGACGCTATTGCCCGTCATTGCGAGCGCTATTTCCCGTCATTGCGAGCGCAGCGAAGCAATCTCCATCCGGTTACTGCCGCACTATCAAAGCCCTCTGCCACTCTGGTCGAGATTGCCGCGTCGCTCCGCTCCTCGCAATGACAGAGGGGTACCGCTAATCATCCTGCAGCGGAACCGCAATATTACCGCTAATGCCCTTGTCGAGCACAGCCACATACAACCATTCCGCACGCCCCTGTTTATCGGTCAGCACAAAGGGGCGCTCGAAGCGTTTGGGTGTCCAGGTGGTGCCATCGGATAGCTCGAAGGTTTTGTGCAGGTAGGTGAAGGGGGTGCCTTCCCGCCAGTTGACACCATCGTCGGACACCAGATGCGCCAGCTCCGGTTTGCCCATTACATGTACCAGGCTGTTAAAGCGTTGCTCGGTCCGGTCGTACCAGATGCTGGCATCTTCGGTTTGTGCCTTGTCGTAAATGGGCTGCTGCTGGAACACATAGGGGCCCTCGGCCCGATCCGCGTGGCCCACCAATTGAATCCGGAAAATCCCTTCTTTGCGTTGATCATCGCCCTTGGCAATCATCACAAACTGGCCATTTTGGTAGGTAACCGCTGGATTGACGGCGATGTTTTTAAAATTGCCGTGGGGCACCACCACAGGCTCTCGCGTGCGTACAAAGGGCCCTTCCGGGGAGTCAGCACTGGCCAGGCCGATGCGCTGGCGGTTGCGCACAATGTCGCGGCGGTTGTCCAGCAGCCACTGGTCGCTGGGGAAGGGGTTGCCCTCTTGCGGTTCAAAATCTCCGCGCAGCTGGTTGGAGATGTAGTAAAGATGAATCTTGCCATCCACCACCGTCACCGCCGGGTTGTGGGCGTTGACGATATCCCAGCCCTCAAGATGACGGCTTTCAATCACCGTACCAGTGGTGGCAAAGGGCCCGGCGGGGCTGTCCGCCACCGCGTGAGCAATTTCGCAGTGGGTCATCCAGCCATTAAAGCCGGTGGCGCGGGGCCAGCGGGAATAATAGGCGTGCACCTTGCCGTCATTCCAGCGAAAGGCGGTCAGACCCCAGACGTAGTAATCCTTGTCCACAAGAACCTGGTTTGCCGGTGCGCCGTTGAAAAAGTCGTCCCGTGCGGACGCTGGAATAAGAGCTTTTTTCTGTACTGGTTGCGCTGCGGTGTCTGGTTTTTCACTGCAGCCGGTAACGGCAAGCAGCGCACAAACTGCAGCTATTTTTAAAAATATCCCGTTCCATTTTTTTATTACTGACATAAACAAGCCTGTTTCAAGAAGATCGTCATCCCCGCGCAGACGCACTGCCATCCGGGATAACCACACAAGCCGTCATTGCGAGCGCAGCGAAGCAATCCAGTGTCTTTAACACTTTGGCCTTTAAGCAAAGTCACTGGATCGCCGCGCTCTGCTCGCGATGACGGTTTTTTTAAACCTCGTTATCAACACGAAAAAACCTGCCCCGGAAACTTCTCCGAAGCAGGTTTTATTCAGCTAGAGATCGAATGATCAGAAGCTATAACGAACACCAAAGATGGCCTGTTTGGGGCGCGTTACATACGCCTGGAAGTTACTGTTAACCCCGCGGAAGTCACGGCGGTCTTCTCCAGTCAGGTTGATCAGCGCCAGGCTCAGGCTCAGGCCTTTGACCGGGCGGTAGCTGAAGTTCAGGTTTAACTGCTCCTGGGCTTCAGTAAAGATCGCCGCATCCATCCGGTCGCCAACGCCTGCCAGGTTGCGCAGGTACTCACCGCGATAGGTGTAAGCCAGACGGGTGGAGAAGTTATCCACTTCGTAGTACGCCACAAGGTTCACGTTGTCTTCCGAAGAACCGGGGAAGCCAAGGCCGGCATCGCCCACATCTTCACCAAACGAGCTGTCGATATAGGTGTAGTTGGCATTAACACCAAAGTTATGGAAAAACTCTGGCAGGAAGGTCAGCGGCTGGTTAAAGCCCACTTCAAAGCCTTTAACCTTACCATCAGAAACATTCACCGGAGTAGTGGCAGATACTGTTTCAAACAGCCCGGACTGCCCCGCAGGAATGGGGTTGTCTACGCCGAGTTGAATATCATTGGCGATGGCTGCGCCATTGACGGGGTCAAATGGCAGGGCGACCAACGCACCTTCTCTGGGCTGGCGAATGATAAAATCCTCAACCTCTTTATAGAAGGCACTCAGGTATACCGCACCACCGTTAGGGGTGTAGTGCTCCAGAACCACATCCAGTGCCTCGGCGGTATAAGGGCTGAGTTCACCGTTACCACCAGAAGCTGTCACCGTTTCTTCTGTCAGATCAATAACAATGTTGTTATTAGGCACCTGGTCACGGTAAGTGGGACGGGTGAGCACTTTGGATAATCCCACTCTCAGCTTGGTTTCTTCGCTCAGGGAAAAGTTGATATTAAAGCTGGGCAGCACTTCCCAGTCGTCAGACTCGGCCACTGTGGGTACAAAAGAGGCATTGACTGCGGGGAGAGGCTCGGTGGTATTACCATCGCCGTCAATATCGTCAACATCCTGGCCACGGCCTGCAATACGCACGCCACTGAATGCGGTGGTGGTGACTTTGGTCTGCACGGCACGAACACCAAAATTGGCGGTAAACGGCACAGCATCGCCCAGGTTACCTTCCCAGTCCACCTGCGCATAAGCAGCAAAAGTATCTTCTTCGGTATTAAAGAAGTTGGCTGCATTTGGAGAGATACTCGTTCCCTCCGCACTGCCTGCTGCAGCGACGATATCATCAATTTCAAAAACCGATGTACCAAATACTCTCTGATTCAAGTCCGGGATCAAAGCCGCAACCGCTTCACCGTCCACTACCGGGAAAGTATCAAAGGAGCCAGCCGGAAAAATTCCCGACAGGAAAGTGTCTTGCGCTCCACCGGTCAGACCCGCAGCACGAATATCCGCTTCGGTGACACCATCCGGAGTGGACACAGCGGCACCGGCCTGGCGAAAGTCAATTTCGGTTTGTTCATAACGCAGACCGAACTGGAGCTTGGTGGAACCTTCAAGCTGGCGCTCCACATCCAGGCGGAAAGCGGTGCGATCACTTTCATTTTGCGTATTGTTAACAACACCGGCCAAAGCGCGATAGCTGGCCGGATCGAGAGCGCCTGCAGCCGCTTCGTCGCTGAAGATAAAGCCAGCGGCATCGGCAGTCAGGTCATCAAACACAAAGTCTCCCAAACCCGTTACTGGTTGCCCACTGCCAAAACCACCTTCCCTGGCCTGGAAGTTGCCCAGCACACGCAGTACGTTTTCAAAGGTCAGCTCAGAGTAAGAAACATCACCGGCAATACGCCAGTCATCGTTGGACCAGGCCACGTTCAGGCCACCAATCAGGTTTTCGGTTTTGTTATCAAAATCCAGGTGCTGAGTCTGCAGTTGCAGGCTGTCGCCATCATCCGCATTCTGGCGACCATCGAAAAATTGCAGCTGACCGTCTTCAATTGTCACACTGCCCGGTGCTGAAACACCGTCAAAGATACCCCGTTGCGCTGTGGTCACAATACGAAACAGATTCCGCACCGAAGGCAAATCGTACTCGGCGTACAGCAGGTCGCCGTTGATTTCCAGGCCGGAGTCATTGCGGAATTGCACGGTAGTGGCGATGGCCGTGCGTTTTTGTTCCGACTCAATGGGGTTATTGGTAATGGACTGGGGAATAACAACGCCCCCTTCCTGCACATCACCATCAATATTGATGGTTCTGTTTGTGGTATTGGTGGTCAAAGTACGATAGAAAGTTTCGTCAACAGAGTTTTCAAATTCGGACGACAATACCGCCAGGGACGCACCAAAGTTGCGCTCGTCATTTTTAAAAATACCCACGGCGCTGATACGGGGGCCAAAATCTTCAGACTCGTCGTTGTAAGTGGTGCGCAGGTTTACGCTGCCCCGGAAGTTTTGTCCTCTGGGCATGCCGGTATCCAGTGGGCGCAGGGTCTGCACATCCACAGAACCACCCAGGCCGCTCTCCACCAGGTCCGCTTCCGGTGATTTGTACACCACCAGGCCACTGATCACTTCTGTGGGCAGGGTATCAAAGTTGTATTCACGCAGGTTGTTACCGCCACCGGAACCTGCGGACAGGGGTGTACGGCCATTGATGGTGGTTTGTACAAACTGGGGGCCAAGGCCACGAATGGACACCCGGTCACCGCCGTCGGTAGCGCCATTGTCGTTGCGCTGAATCTGTACGCCGGGCACCCGCTGCAGGGCGTCTGCCAGGTTGGTATCCGGGAATTTACCCAGGTCTTCCAGGGTTACCGCTTCAATAATGGAGTCGGCATCTCTTTTCAGGTCCTGAGCGTGTTTCAGGCTGCCCCGGATACCGGTAATAACAACTTCTTCGGCAATTTCTGTTTTTGCATCTTTGGCGTTTTCCCCTTCCGCCGCTTGAGCCTGAACGCTGTTGCCGGAACCTACCAATACCGCTGCGATAGCAGCCCAGAGTGATCTTCTTTTAAACGTCACTGGTTTATCCTCTCTCGTATTTTGATCGCCATCGGATAGAAATATCCGTATGGACCCTCTTTTGGAGAGGCCACTGGTGAGCCCAGTGTTTGCCAGCAGTTGATTCAGAGCATCCAGTACCCGGTAGCGCCCAACAACCTCGTTGGCCTGTTGGCCTGCCGCTACGTCGTACAGATAAAGAAAAGTCGCGCCTGTTTGTTCCGCCAGCCTGTTCAGGGCATCAGCGGCGTTCTGGGACGGTATGTTGATCTGGTAAACCGTTTGATCAGTGCCATCGCCAGAACCATTGGCTTCAGATGCGAGTGCAGGTAAACAGCTGCTTGCCCAAAATAAAAAGCCCGCCAGCAACCCTGCAGATTTTTTCTTACTCCAGTTAACCTCTGGTTTAAATAGAGTCTTTGTGACCCCTCCAACCATGTAACCAGCGAGAAAGAAAAAACCACACTTAATAATATAAATATTTTTTATATGTGTTTTTGAGGTGTACGTAACTCACCCTCCTCTAAGGCCTGAGCTGGCCTATTGTGTACTTCTTTTTTCGTCAACAACGAGGGTATCTCCCGCCATTGGGAGTGACATTCTCTGTTATTGCGAGCGGCATACTCTGTCATTGCGAGCGCAGCGAAGCAATCTCCATCCATTTACCGCCGCACTATCCAAGCCCTCTGCTACTCTGATCGAGATTGCCGCGTCGCTCCGCTCCTCGCAATGACAGAGGGGTGGTGATACTTCCCGTCATTGCGAGCGCAGCGAAGCAATCTTCATTCGGCTACCGCCGCACTATCCAAGCCCTCTGCTACTCTGGTCGAGATTGCCGCGTCGCTCCGCTCCTCGCAATGACGGAGGGGTGGTGATACTTCCCGTCATTGCGAGCGCAGCGAAGCAATCTCCATCCATTTACCGCCGCACTATCCAAGCCCTCTGCTACTCTGATCAAGATTGCCGCATCGCTCCGCTGCAGACTCGCACCATCCTTGGTGCTCGGCTCTACGAGCCGTATTCGACGCCCAAATTGGCTTTCCTGCCAATTTGTCGCAATGACGGAGGGGAGCAGAGTGCGCCTTCGGGGTGGCGAGTGTAACCTTTAGGCAGCGTTATACAACACAATAACCCAGCTACTCTCTGGGTATCGAAATCCGTACCTGGTTATACCCCAAACGTTGTACTTCAAGACCCATATTGGTCTCGAACGAGTCCAGCATGTCGTCGGTATCACCCACCCGGAACTGGCCGCCTATTTTTAGTGCGCGCACTTCCGGGTCTGCAATTTCTATCGACAGGTTTGTATAACGGCTGATTTCGGCAACCACCTGTTCCAGCGGTTCGCCCGAGAACATCAGCAACCCTTTGCGCCAGGCCAGTTGCCGGTCTATGTCTTCTTCGTTAATTTCCTGGGCCAGTTCCAGGCTCAGGTCCGCATCGAGCTGACCGAACACAATGTTTTTAATGGTTGCCGACTGCCCCGCCTCCAGGCGACCCAGGTCATTTTGAAAGACTTCAGGCGCCGTTTTACCAACCGGTGACCGGCCCGAGTCGACAGTGGGGTTATCCGGCTTGATGGCGGTCAAACCCACTTTGCCATCGGTTACCGTTACGCGGGCATCGGTGTTGGTCAAATACACCGAAAACGCCGTACCCAGCGCCTGCACCCTGCTCTTGCCAGCGTAAACCCTGAACGGCCAGCCTTTGTTGTGGGCCACGGTAAAATGCGCCTCACCCTGCAGCAGCCGGATATCCCGGTGTTCGCCGGAATAGGCAATTTCCACCTGGCTGTTGGTGTTGAGCTGCACAACGGATTGGTCGTGCAAAACAATGGTTTTCTGCTGGCCAACGGCGGTCACATACAAACCATTGTCCTGCCCCACGTTGTGGGACGGCCACACCAGCAGGGCCAAAAATACGATGGAAGCGGCGGATGCTGCCCAGGCCAGGCCACGAGGGAACAACCCCCAGCCTTTGGGCTTCGACAGAGAGCCGGCAGCCCCCATATCGCCGCTAACCAGAACCAGTTCGGTGAGGATATTCATTTTCCCCCACAATGTAGCGATGTCTTTAAGCGCCTCGCGCTGCACGTCGCCCTGCTTCATCCAGTCGACCAGCTCGCTGCGCTCGTTGGCCGACAATGGGGTTTCGCTGTCCAGCCTGATCAGCCATTCCGCCGCCTCCTGCTTGATGGCCGGGGACGCTGTAGTCGCTGATGTATCCTTGGTTATCCTGTCCATTATCCTCTCCCACTCAGTGGAATGACTTTGGGCTGTTCTTTTAACTCGTTGCTTTGCTCATGCTGATCGACGTAGGTTTGGCAAAAAAGCACACCCTTGAGCAAATGCTTCTCAACCGCACTGACCGATATGCCCTCTCGCCGGGCGATTTCACGGTGGCTCAAACCATGCACCTTGCGCAGCAAATATATCTTTCTGCGGCGCTCCGGCAGTGCCGCCACCGCCGCACAAAACAGGTCCAGATGCTGGCGGGCTTCTTGTTCTTCCTCCAGGGAAGCCGTGTTTTCATTCTGGATGGCGGAATCGATTTCTTCGATATAGTCGGTAATCTGGCGCGACTTTCGGGACAACTCAGTTAAAGCAACGTTCTTGGCAACCTCAAACAAAAACGCCTTGGGGCGCTCAATGTCTTTGCCTTTTTCCGCCTGGTAAGCCCGCAGGTAGGCTTCCTGCATTACATCTTCAATGTCCTGACGATTACACAGAAACTTGGTCAGGAATCTGCGCAGAAAACTGCTGTGCTCGATAAAACTGCTAGACACCGCAGACAGGCGACCCGCCTTTTTGGATGTTGCTGTATTTTTTTCAGCCATACCGTGAAAAACCCCAAAAATATGGAATGGGAGTAGCCGCTTTTTAAAAGCCCCTGTGTATGTAATGGTTTACGGGGGCAAATCCACACTACAAGAGGCAAAAAAACCGGGATTGCCCGTCATTCAAAAGATCTGCTGCAACGGCTTTAGGGGAAGTTGTCAATCCGCCTGATACCCCAGCGCCGCAGAAATATCCGCCGCCGCCCGCTGAACCTGCAGTTTTGCCTTGTCCGGGCTGTTCGGGTGGGAGCCATCCATATAGGAGAAAAACGGCATCACCAACGCGGCGGCAATATGGCCGTTGTGATCGAAGACCGGGTAACCAATATCCTCCACACCCTGAGCCTGGGCGCTTTTGATGCTTTCATAACCCTGCTCACAAATACGATCAACCAGTTCTTTGATCAACTTTTTGGTGGGCTTTTTGTGCCCCTGAGGCACATTGGCCACCATCGCCTGGCGCTGGGTATCGTCTGCATAGGCGAGCAGAATATGGCCGGAACAGGTATCCACCAGTGATGCCTCCGCCCCCAGGCGCACACTGAAAATCCGCGCCGAAGGCGCATCCTGCTGCACCACCACATGCCCCTTGCCCTCGTAGTAAATCACCAGGTGGCAGGACTGTTCGATGTCGTAGGCCAGGCGCTTCATCACCGTTGTCGCCGCCGTTGTCAACAGCTTCACCGGGGGAAACTGGTGAGACAGTTCAAACAGTTTCAGCGACAGCTGGTAACGGTCACTGCCGGGGGGCAGGGTCAGATAGCCCCTCTGCTCCAGCACCACCAACATGCGAAACAGCTCGCCCACCGTGCGCTTCAGGCGCTTGGCGATATCACTCAGACTCAGGCCTTCCGACTCCCTGGCCAACAGCTCCAGAATGTCCAGCCCCTTTTCCAGAGCCGGAGCGGAGTAGGTTTTTTTGCGTGTAGCTTTTGAATCCAGTGTCGGGGCGGTGTGCTGTACCATAGTGTCCTTGCCATCTGTTTTACGGGTAAAAGCCATTTTGACTCAAATAGGTGCCGGACGAAAGGGACACACCTTGACTTTACCCCTCAAAAATCATTTAATTTTCGCAATTGAAAACATGTTTTAAAAATAAAATGCACAATACATTCTTTAACCCCAGCTACCCCGGCACACCAGACCTGAAAAAACGCGCAAAGCAGCGCATGCCCCGCTTTGCCTTTGAATATATTGAAGGTGGCTGCCATGAGGAAATTGGCCTGCTGCGCAACCGCCAGGACATACAGGCCGTGCAACTGCGCAGCGAGCTGCTCAAGCCCTTTGACAGCAGCAGTTTGGAAGTGGAGTTGTTTGGCCACACCTACTCGGCCCCCTTTGGGGTGGCCCCTGTTGGCCTGCAAGGGCTGATGTGGCCCAAAGCGCCAGAAATACTGGCCAAGGCAGCCGCCGAAAAGAATGTACCCTTTATATTGAGCACCGTATCTTCCGCCAAACTGGAAGATATTGCGGAAATTTCCGAAGGCAAGGCCTGGTATCAACTGTACAACCCCACGGACCCGGATATTCGCCAGGACCTGTTAAACCGCGTTACCGCCGCCCAGTACCCGGTACTGGTGGTCACCGTGGATGTACCCACCTTTGGCTACCGCCCCCGGGATATGCGTAACGGCCTGGCGATGCCGCCGAAAATGAGCCTCTCCAACATTCTGCAAATGCTGGCCCGTCCCGCCTGGCTGATGGCCACCGCCCAGGCCGGCAAGCCGGAAATGCAGACATTAAAACCCTATATGCCGAAAAACCTGCCCACCGACCAACTGGCCGCATTTATGAACAAAACCGTCATGGGCCGGGTGGATATGGAGGGTTTAAAACCCATACGGGACTTTTGGAAAGGCCCGCTGGTAGTTAAAGGCCTGATTAACGAAAAAGACGTGGCCACGGCCGTGACTCTTGGCGCCGATGCGGTGGTGATGTCCAACCACGGCGCGCGCCAGCTGGACCAGGGCGAAAGCCCGGTCGCCACTCTCAAGAAGGTGGCGGATAGCTACGGCGACAAAATCAAAATCTTTATGGATTCCGGGCTGAGTTCCGGCACCAATATTGCCAGCGCAATGGCACTGGGAGCGGATTTCACCTTCCTGGGCCGCACCTTTGTTTACGGCGTCGGTGCGCTGGGTAACAAAGGTGGCATTCATACCATCAATATGCTGGCTACCCAGCTGACTCAGGTGATGAATCAGCTGGGTTGCAACACGGTAGCGGATTTGCCGGGCTGTCTGGTAGAACAACAATAACGGAGCACTGACATGTCACACCAACCACAATCCTACATCGCCGGCCAGTGGCTTTCTGCCCCGGGCAAAACCTTTACCTCTTGGGACCCGGTTGCCGATAAAGCCCTGCAGGAATGCGGCACTTGTGGCGAGGCAGAAATTACCGCTGCCTGCGCTGCAGCGGCACTAGCCATGCCCGAACTGTCGCAAAAAACAACTGCTGAAAACGCCGCTTTTTTACGCCAAATCGCCACCGAAATCGAGGCCCTTGGCGATGAGCTGATTACCACCGGCATGCAAGAGACTGGCTTGCCCGAAGTGCGACTGCAAGGGGAGCGCGGCCGCACCTGTGGCCAGATTCGTGCCTTTGCCGACATGGTAGAAGAAGGCTCCTGGAAGCAGGCCAGCATTGATACCGCCCAGCCAGACCGCGCACCGCTGCCCAAGCCGGACATACGCGCCATGCTCAACCCCATCGGCCCCGTGGCCGTATTTGGTGCGTCAAACTTCCCATTTGCCTTCGGCACTCTGGGGGGCGACAGCGCTTCAGCACTGGCAGCGGGCAACCCCATTGTGGTGAAAGGACACCCCAGCCACCCAATGACCTCTACACTGTTCGCCAAAGCCGTGGACAAGGCCATCGCTGCGTGCAACTACCCCGCTGGCACCTTTTCCCTGTTACAAGGCGTTGGCAACGAATTGGGCGGTCAGTTGGTGCAACAGCCCGCTATTCAAGCAGTAGGCTTTACCGGCTCGGTGGCCGGTGGCCGAGCGTTGATGGACCTGGCGGCACAGCGCCCCGTTCCCATTCCGGTATTTGCCGAAATGGGCAGCATTAACCCTGTTTTTATCCTGCCGGATGCACTGGAAACCAATATGGAGGGAGTGGCCAGTGGCCTGGCCGCCTCCATCGCCATGGGTGTTGGCCAGTTTTGCACCTCGCCGGGATTAATTGTCACCCTGAAAGGTGAACTGGCGGACAAGCTGGCCACTGAAGTCTCTGCCCAGGCGACCGGTTCCATGCTCAACCCCGGTATTGCCAGCGCCCTGCAAAATGCCTTGCAAGAGCGCGCTGACATCGCTGGCGTGGATGTACTCAGCGGCGGCGCCACCGCTGGCAATCCGCTGCAACCCAACAATACCCTGATGCGCGTCAGTGCCAGTGACTTTCTGGCAACCCCGGCATTGCTGCATGAAGTCTTTGGCCCCGCATCCCTGTTGGTGGAGTGCGACTCTGTTGCACAAATGCAACAGGTTGCCGATGCCATGCAAGGCAACCTCACCGCCACCCTTCACACGCAAGATTACGACAACCCGGCGGTAAAAAAACTGCTGCAACAGCTCACCCGCGTTGCGGGCCGCGTTCTGTTTAACGGCTACCCAACCGGTGTGGAGGTGTGCCCATCCATGCAACACGGCGGCCCCTACCCTGCTTCATCCCTAGCCGCCGCCACCAGTGTTGGCACGCCGGCTGCGGTGCGTTTCTGCATGCGTAATGCTTACCAAAACTGTCCGGACAGCTTGCTACCTCCAGAACTGCAAAACGCCAACCCGCTGAACCTGTGGCGTTTGCTGGATAGCCAATACACCCAGGCCAAGGTAGAGGAGTAAGCCGTGTCATTAGCAAACTACGCCACCGTAAAAAGCATCGAACTCACCAACAGCCTGCCCAAAAACGGCAACGAAGGCACCTGGGTCGGTCGTGCCTGGTTGCCCGCTAGCCACAGCCCCACAGGGTTTGCCGGTCCCCACGTGATTACCGTGCGCAACGAGCAAATTGTTGAATTATCAGGCACCTTTGAAACCATGGCAGCTGTGGTTGCCAGCAGCAATCCGGTAAACGCGGTACGTCAGGCCGAAGGCAACACCGTTTGTTCACTGGCAGAACTGCTGGCCAACAGTTTGTTCCATCGGCTGCCGGAAGACGCCACACAAGCGGACAAACCCCACCTGCTGGCACCCTCTGACATGCAGGCCATCAAAGCCTGTGGCGTCACCTTTGCGGTGAGCATGCTGGAGCGGGTGATCGAAGAACGGGCCGGCGGCGACCCCAACAAAGCTGCGGAAATCCGCGCGGTGATTCAAGCCAGCATTGGCGATGACCTGCACAGCCTGGTGCCCGGCAGTGACGCTGCCATGGCACTAAAAGAGGAACTGATCAAAGCCGGCCTCTGGTCACAATACCTGGAGGTAGGCATCGGCCCGGACGTGGAGGTATTCACCAAGTCCCAGGCCATGTCTGCCATCACCTCCGGTGCACAACTGGGGGTTCTGGAAACCAGCCAGTGGAACAACCCGGAACCGGAAGTCGCCCTGTTGGTCACCTCCGATGGCCGCATGATTGGCGCCACCCTGGGCAACGATGTCAACCTGCGGGATTACGAAGGCCGCAGTGCCCTGCTGCTGGGCAAAGCCAAGGACCAAAACGGCACCTGCTGCCTTGGCCCCATGTTTCGTTTGTTCGACGACACCTTCTGCCTGGACGATGTAAAAACCGCCGAAGTGGAACTCACCCTGGTTGGCGAAGACGGCTTCCACTCTTCCGGTGCCAACAAAATGAACCAGATCAGTCGCACCCCGGAAAGCATTATTGAGCAAGTGTGTAATCGCTCCCACCAGTACCCGGACGGCCTGGTGCTGTTCCTGGGCACCATGTTCGCCCCCACCGAAGACCGTGGCGAGCCCGGTTTGGGCTTTACTCACCAGGTGGGCGACCGGGTGGAAATTTCCTCCACCAAACTTGGCAAGCTGGTGAACTGGGTAAATTACTGCCACAAAATCCCAGAATGGAAATACGGTTTGTCGCAGTTGATGGACTTTATTTGTAAACAAAAGTTTTGTGAGCAACGGGCGGCGAAGTCGTAAACCCTCGTCATCGCGAGCGAAGCGCGGCGATCCAGCGACTTTGCCTTTAAGACACTGGATTGCCACGTCGCTTCGCGACTCGCAATGACGGATCAGGAAAACACTCTATGAGTTTTGAAAAACGCAAAGTCGGCAATACCGATTTACACATCGATACCTTTGGCTTTGGCTGCGCGCCGCTGGGCAACCTGTATAACCCGGTGGCCGACGACGATGCCAAAAACACCTTAAACACCGCCTGGGACGGTGGTTACCGGTATTTCGATACCGCCCCTCACTACGGCCAGGGTTTGTCGGAACGCCGCACGGGAGATGTGCTGCGTGGCCGCGACGATTACGTGCTGTCCACCAAGGTGGGGCGTTTATTAAAGCCAGCAGGTTATGCGGAAGAACGTCACTGCTATCGCTCACCCATGCCTTTTGACATTCACTACGACTACAGCTACGACGCCATTATGCGCTCGTTTGAAGATAGCCTGCAGCGCACCGGCCTGGACCGCATCGACATTCTGTACATGCACGACATCGGCCGGGTCACTCACGGCGATGCCAACGACCACCATATGCCCATTGCCATGGACGGTGGTTACAAAGCCATGGACAGCCTGCGCAGCCAGGGGCTGGTAAAAGCCATTGGCCTGGGAGTCAACGAATATCAGGTGTGTGAAGAATCCCTGGAACACGGCGACTGGGATTGCTTCCTGCTGGCTGGGCGCTACACCCTGCTGGAGCAGGAATCCCTAAGCACATTCTTGCCCAAGTGCGAGCAGCGCAACTGCTCCATTGTTATCGGCGGTGCCTACAATTCAGGTATTCTGGCCACCGGCACCAAAAAAGGCGGCACCCTGTATTACGACTACGGCCCGGCACCGCAGCACGTCATCGACAAAGTGCGCCAACTGGAAGAACTGTGCGAACAACACGGCATTCCACTGGCGGCAGCGGCACTGCAATTCCCGCTGGCACACCCATCGGTGGTCAGTGTTATCCCCGGCATGAGCAATCCGCGCCGCATCGCTCAGACGCAAGCGCTGATCGATACCCGGATCCCTGCCGAATTCTGGCAGGCAATTCGCGATAAAAACCTTGTTGACGAAGCGGCACCGTTACCAGGGGGTCTGTAATGATCGTCGACAGCCATCAACACTTCTGGAAAATCGCGCGCGGTGATTACCGCTGGCTCACCGCAGATCTTGGCCCGCTGTACCGGGATTTTTTGCCTGTGAACCTCAGCGACTGTCTGGCCGATGCCGGTATTGAAAAAACCGTGCTGGTACAAGCGGCGGACAGTGAAGCCGAAACCCGCTACATGTTGGAACTGGCTGCACAAAACGACTTTATCGCCGGTGTGGTCGGCTGGGTGGATATGGCCGCCAGCAATGCCGCACAACGCATTGGCGAACTGGCAAAAAATCCCTACCTGAAAGGCTTTCGGCCAATGATTCAGGATATTGCCGACGACAACTGGATGTTGCAGCCAGAACTGGACAACGCCTTTAACGCCATTCAGAACAACGGCCTGAGCTTCGATGCCCTGGTATTGCCCAGGCACCTGCCCAACCTGCTGACCCTGCTGCAACGCTACCCCGGTTTAAACACCGTGGTAGACCACGCCGCCAAACCGGATATCGCCAGTGGCGACCCCGAACACTTGTCCATAAAGCAATGGCGCGATGATATTGCCGCCATTGCCGAACAAACCACAGCCATGTGCAAAGTATCCGGCCTGGTGACCGAGGCCGGTGAACGCACCGGCCAAAAAGATATCCAGCCCTACTTCGACCACCTGTACAACTGCTTTGGCGCCAATCGCCTGATGTGGGGCAGCGACTGGCCGGTGGTGAACTTGAGCATGGACTACGGCCAGTGGCGCAGCCTCAGCCTGGCGCTGATTGAACATTTGACCGACACCGAAAAACAACAACTTCTGGGCGGCAGCGCCGAGAGTTTTTACCGACTATAGGAGACGCCACATGGCACAATCCGTGGACGACATCATTCGCCTGCACAGCAGCGACAACATTGGCGTGAGCCGCCGCAACATTTCTGTGGACGAAACCATCACCATCAACGGCACCCCTGTGCGCGTGGCGGAAGACATTCCCGTCGGCCACAAAGTGGCGCTGAACAACATTGCCAACGGTGACAAAATTCTCAAATACGGCGCAGCCATCGGCTCCAGTACCACCGACATTGGTATTGGCCGCCATGTGCATATGCACAACATGAAAAGTGACTACATCGCCAGCCACACCCGCGAAGGGTTAAGCAAGTAAGAGGTTAATACGCATGAAAGGTTATTTACGACAAGACGGTCGCAAAGGCATTCGCAACGTGATAGCGGTTGCCTATCTGGTGGAGTGCGCGCACCACGTATCGCGCCAGGTGGTGATGCAAAGCCAGTTGCAAAACGACACCGATCAGGTACACCTGATTGGCTTCCCCGGTTGCTACCCCAACGACTACGCCAAAGACATGATGGACAAGCTCTGTACTCACCCCAACGTGGGTGGTGTACTGCTTATTTCACTGGGTTGCGAAGGCTTTAACCGCGAATCGTTGCAGCAGGCCATCGAAGCCAGTGGCCGCCCTGTAGCCACACTGGTGATTCAAAACGAAGGCGGCACCCGCAAAACCATTGACGCGGGCGTGGCCAAAGTGAAACAACTTCTGGAGCAAACCCGCGATGTCGAACAAGTGCCAATGACCGTGGACGAACTGGTGGTAGGCACCATTTGCGGCGGCTCCGACGGCACCAGTGGCATTACCGCCAACCCCGCTGTTGGCCGCTGTTTTGACAAACTGGTGGAACAAAATGCCACCTGTATTTTTGAAGAAACCGGCGAACTGATCGGCTGCGAAGACACCATGTACGAACGCGCCGCCACCCCGGAGCTGGCCAAAGAAATTGAATCTGCCATGATCAAGGCCTCCGATTACTACACCGCCATGGGCTACGGCAGCTTTGCACCGGGCAACGCCGAAGGCGGCCTGACCACCCAGGAAGAAAAATCCATGGGTGCCTACTGCAAATCCGGCGATTCGCAGATTCACGGTCTGATCAAACCCGGCGATATTCCACCCACCGGCGGTTTGTATTTGATGGATGTGGTGCCCGATGGCGACCCCAAATTTGGCTTCCCGAACATTTCTGACAACGCAGAAATTGTTGAACTGATCGCCTCTGGCAGCCACGTGGTGCTGTTCACCACCGGTCGCGGCTCTGTTGTAGGCTCTGCCATCTCGCCGGTGATTAAAATTTGCGCCAACCCGGAAACCTACGCGCGCATGTCGGAAGACATGGACGTCAATGCAGGTAAAATCATGCAGGGCGAAGGCAATGTAGATACCGTTGGCGACGAAATTTACCAACAGGTGATTTCCGTGGCGGAAGGCAACCCCAGCAAATCCGAAGAAATGGGCCACCAGGAATTTATTTTGACCTACAAACAATTTGAACCCATTGGCCCAAGCTGTTTGCCACTGTCGGCATGAACGAAATTGACCTGTAGGGTGGATTAGCGCAGCGTAATCCACCACTGCGCCACACCATTGGTGGATTACGCTACGCTAATCCACCCTACGGGATGACTCAACTTTATTAGCAGGAAAAACCATGACCCAACGATTCACCAACAAAACCGCCCTGGTTACCGGCGGTGCCAGCGGTATTGGCCAAAGTGTGTGCCTGCGCCTGGCGCAAGAAGGTGCAAACGTATTAATTTTGGATTTAAACCAGGCAGCCGCACAGCAAACAGTGGAGCAAATCCAGACCGCAGGTGGCACTGCCAGCGCCCACGGTTGCGACATTTCCAACACCGAAGATACCAAAAAACTGTTGGCAGAGCTGGATGGCAATACCCCCATCGACATATTGGTCAACAGCGCAGGCATTGCCCACATTGGCAGTATTGAACAGTGCGCGGAAGAAGACCTGGACCGTTTGTACAACGTCAATATAAAAGGCACTTACAACACCATGGCGGGATTAATTACGGCCATGAAAGCGCGCAAGCACGGCGTCATTTTGAACCTGGCATCGGTAGCCTCCTCGGTGGGCATTGTCGACCGTTTCGCCTACTCCATGACCAAAGGCGCGGTACTGACCATGACCCTGTCTGTGGCCAAAGACTTTATTAAAGACGGCATACGCTGTAACTGCATTGCCCCGGGGCGTGTTCACACGCCATTTGTAGACAACTTTCTGGCCGCCAACTACCCGGACAATCAACAGGAAATGTTCGAAAAACTGTCCAACACACAACCCATTGGGCGCATGGGAAAACCGGAAGAAATGGCCGGTATTATTGCCTACCTGTGCTCCGACGAAGCCAGCTTTATTACCGGGTGCAACTTCCCCATTGATGGCGGATTTGTGACGTTGAATAACTGACCCCCTCGTCATTGCGAGCACAGCGAAGCAATCTCCAGAATCCAGCAGAGGAATCACGAGATTGCCACAGTCGCTACGCTCCTTCGCAATGACGAATAATTAACTCATTTCGAGGAACCACCATGAAACTACTCCGCTACGGCACACCGGGCAACGAACAACCGGGCATTCTGGACAGCGACGGCAATATCCGCAGTTTGACCGGCCACATCGCCGACATCGACGGCGCGGCATTCACCGCTGAAGGCCTGGCCAAACTGCAAGCCATCGACGTCAACAGCCTGCCCCTGGTGGAAGGCGATGTACGCATTGGCGCTTGCGTTGGCAATATCGGCAAGTTTATTTGCATCGGCCTGAACTACGCCGACCACGCCGCCGAAACTGGCGCTCCCATTCCCGAAGAACCAGTGGTATTTATGAAAGCCACCAGCTCCGTCATGGGCCCCAACGACACGGTAGTCATTCCCCGCAACAGTGAAAAAACCGACTGGGAAGTGGAACTGGCCATGGTTATTGGCAAGGAAACTGCGTACGTCAGCGAAGAAGAAGCCGCCGACTGCATTGCGGGTTACTTTGTCTGTAACGATGTATCTGAGCGGGAATTCCAACTGGAGCGCAGCGGCCAATGGGATTTGGGCAAAGGCTGCGACACCTTTGGCCCCATCGGTCCTTACGTGGCCACCAAAGACGAAATTGACGACATCGCCAACCTGGGCATGTGGCTGGATGTGAATGGCAAGCGCTACCAGAACGGCAACACCTCCACCATGATTTTTAACCCGGCGTTTATTGTCAGCTTCCTGAGCCAGTACATGAGCCTGCAACCGGGTGACGTGATCTCAACCGGTACACCTCCAGGTGTTGGCCTCGGCCAGAAGCCGCCTATTTACCTGAAGCCGGGTGACGTGATTGAGCTGGGTATTGAGGGCTTGGGGTCGCAGAAGCAAACCGTAGAAGCCAGTCAATAAACAGCATCACTCACCGCCACCCAAACCGTCATTGCGAGCGAAGCGCGGCAATCCAGTTTCTTTACACTCTGCGTTAAAAGCAAAGCCGCTGGATCGCCACGCTGCGGTGACTCACACCATCCATGGTGCTCGGCCTGCGACCACTTTGTGGCTTTATCGTACGTGACAAAATGTTCACCAAAGAGCTAAATATGCACGTAATTATCACGTACGGTACATATTTGTTGCCCTGGTATCATTTGCATGCTATTTTTTACCGTACGGTAATTTTTTGCAGGTGAAATATGAGCAACGATCAGGTGCAATACGGTGCGGTTCGGTCGACCGAGGAGCTCGGCAAGCTTGTGCGTGCTCACCGAAAACAACGGAAGCTGACACTGGAAACGATTTCCGGATTGGGTAATCTGAGCACCCGCTTTCTTTCTGAATTTGAGCGCGGCAAGGAAACCGCAGAGCTCGGCAAAGTGTTACAAGCACTACGCACATTGGGGTTGGAAGTGGTGGTTCAGCCCCGTAGGGGCACGCCATTCAGACCGCCATCAAAACAGGATGGACGCCATGCTTGACCCCGATGGCCTTAATGTCTGGAGCGATCAACGGCTCGTCGGCTACCTGTGGCGAAACACCCAGGGGCTGATCGGTTTTCGTTACGAAGATGAATGGCTGGCGCAAGGTAAATTTGCCATCTCCCACGCCTTGCCTTTGCAGGCAGAAGGTTTTTCACCGGAAGAAGGTCTTGCTCATCGTTTTTTCGCCAACCTGTTACCGGAAGGTGGTGTCCGCGACCAGATAGTTCGCGACCTCAAAATCGCCAATACCGACTTTGATTTGCTTCGCGCCATTGGTGGCGAATGCGCGGGCGTGCTTTCCATATTGCAAGCAGAGCATCAACCCTCAACAGAGCACGCGTACCACAAAGTCTCGGACGAAGAGCTCGCCAACCTGGTTGCCCGCCGAGGTCAGGTGTACACCTGGACTGCCAATGAACGCCCCCGGCTGTCTTTGGCCGGAGCCCAGGACAAATGCCCTGTTCTGTTGAAAGACGACGATTACTGGCTACCCAAGAAGGAGTCTCCCTCCAGCCACATCCTGAAATTCGAACTATCAGATTATCGTCATCTACCCGCCTACGAGACATTTACCACCCTGCTGGCAGAATCCATCGGCCTGCCAGTTGTTGACATCCAGCTGCGCTCAATAGCTGACACACACTATGCGTTGATTGAGCGTTATGATCGACACCCGCTTGAAAACGGCCAGATTGGGAGGCTGCATCAGGAAGATTTTTGTCAAGCGCTGGGCTTCGGGCACGAACGCAAGTATCAGGAGGATGGTGGACCGACATTTGCGGACTGTTATCAGCTGGTGCAGGATGTTTCCACCGACCCTGCCAACGACGTGCAGCACTTACTTCGCTGGCAAGCCTTCAACGTCCTGGCGGGAAACTCAGATGGCCATGCCAAAAACCTTTCTCTGCTGCACCAGGCCAATGGTGAAATCCGCTTAGCACCTTTTTATGACCTGGTTTGCACCCGCGCCATAGAACGCATTGATTACCATCTGGCTTTTTCCGTTGGCGATGAAAGAAATCCGGGGATTGTAAGCCTGAAGCATTGGGATACGCTGGCAAACCAGTGTGGCTTGCGTCCCCAGTTCCTCTGGGATCAAGTCCTGAATGTTGCTAGCGGGCTGCTGGAGAACCTGCAGCACGTAAGGGAAAACTTCGAAAACCTTTATGGCAAATATGCGGCACTGCAACGGGTTGAACAGATTGTCACCAAACAGTGTCAGCGCACGATCAACGAATAAAAGGAGGTGCCACTTTATCCCAAGTAGCCAGGACAAGGAGCCGATATTTGTCGGCGGTATTATTAACCCGGCAATACATGAGGACTCGCCTTCCCATAAACAAATAGGGACGCCAACGCCGCTATCGCGGAAATGGTGCATTTTTTAGAAGTGCCCTTTATGGTATTCGATGTCCTTTCGATGCCTCCCAAACCCGATACCACTGCTCCCTGTTCATATTCAGGTTAACGGCTTCTACTGCCGCAGCGGTACGCTCAATACTACGGCTGCCCAATACCGGCACGGCGCCACAGGGCAAACGCAGCACCCAGGCAATAATCACCTGATCAAGGGACTTTGCTGCCAATTCTTCCTGCAATTCTGTCAATACCTTGCGCAGCCTTTTCTCTTGATCACTGTCGCCGGTAAAAATGGCACCCCCGGCCAGGCAAGACCAGGCCATAGGGCGCACGCGCAATTGCTGTAGCTGATCGAGAGTACCATCTTCCGTGACAGCAAAACGCAGGGGATTGATCTCTACTTGATTGGTGACCAGAGGGGCGTCCAGGCGAGACTGCAACAACGCAAATTGTCCAGGCGTAAAATTCGACACCCCGAAATGCTTTACCTTGCCAGCCGCTTTCAGCCGCTCAAATGTGGCGGCCACTTCGTCCGCATCGAGCAAATAGTCTGGCCGGTGAATCAGCAGCACATCCAATTGCTCAATCCCGAGGCGGTTCAGTGACAGATTTACGGAGGCTTCCATGGCTTTGCTACCGGTATCATAGTGGGCGGCCTTGCCAGGGTTTTCGGGATAAATCCCGCACTTGGAAACAATCTCAAGTCGGTCACGCAACGAGGGCTCCAGCCGTAAAGCATCACCAAAAAGCTGTTCGCAGTTTGTTTGTGTATAGCCGTAAATATGGGCGTGATCGACCGTACTTATGCCCAGCTCCAGGTGCTGCTTGATATAATCCAGGCACTCCCTGGCACTCAAGCCCCACTCAGACAACCGCCAGTAGCCCTGTACCAGCCGGGAAAACAGCGGCCCTTCCGGGCACATGGGTATTTTATTCATTGCCGCCATACCTGTCTTTTTGGCTCTTTGATTTGCAAGGTATCTTAGGAGCGCAACCAGGGCAATCGGGCTTAAAACCTCCTAACCCGTCATTCCCGCGCAGGCGGGAATCCAGAAACCACCGTATTGCAAAGTTTTGGTGCCATACCCCATATGGATCCCCGCCTGCGCGGGGATGACGCTCCTTTTGATGCTATCGTCAGTAAATAATTTTTCAAAACCTTAGAAAGAGGTTGGCTTTCAGTCTCAAAATTGACTTTTGTTGAAAAAATTAAGCGCGATTGCCCTCGGAGCGCAATTGTTCGAGCTGCCTGGCATTTTCACTGACCACCGCAGATGTCAGCCTCATACGCTGCAAAACTAACGCAGTCAAGACAAAGCCAACCGCAGGGATCACGGTAAATATAAACAAAATCCCGGAAATAGCCTCGTCCGCCTGCTCCACTCCGCCACTTTGATAACCGTAAGTGGCCAACAGATAAGTCGCCAGGGCACCGCCGATGGCCAGGCCGATTTTCAGGGAAAAGATGGTAAACGAAGAAATCAAACCATCCAGGCGGCGCTTGTATTTCAGCTCGCCGTAATCGGTCACATCCGCCATGGAGGAGAAAATCAGCGGCGCCATCATTTGGTTAAAAAACCCCACAAAAAACTGCACCACCAGAATAGCGATCATGGCGCTGCCGGAAACAAAGTAGGTGAGCACCGACAATACTGCGCTAATAAAGCACAGCATCACCCAGGCGTTGCGCTTACAGATGACTTTTGTCACCGAATTAGACAGCGCACTGCCAAGAATGCCCCCCACCATCCACACCGACAAAAATACAGACAGAGTAATGCCCGCATCGGCGGCGTAGTAATTAATGTAATAGGCAAACATGGTGCCTTTCAGAGTTTGCGACACCACGACCAGCAATACCGCCAAACCCAGTAGACGCCACTGGTCATTGGCAAAAACCTGTTTACAATCATTGGCAAAATTTTTCTTGCCACTGCTGGCAGGTACTACTCGCTCTCTGGTGCTTGCAAAGCAGATCAGAAATAACACTACCGACAAAGCAGCCATAACCATCATTGCCTGACGGTAGCCCACCGCCTTGTCACCGCCCCCCAGAATATCCGTCAGAGGTAATACACAGGCAGCGATAATCAGCCCCCCTGCGGTGGCTGCAGCAAAACGATAAGAGTTCAGCGACACCCGTTCGGCGGGGTCGGCAGTCATTACGCTGCCCAGAGAGAAATAAGGAATATTGGTTGCGGTAAATAACAACATCAGCAACGCGTAGGTGGCGTAGGCGTAAATGGTTTTCCCCTGCTGCTCTAAATCCGGAACAGTAAACACAAGCACAGATGCCACAGCATAAGGAACGCAAAGCCACAATAAGAATGGACGGTATTTACCCCAGCGTGTCTGAGTTCTATCCACCAGAGCACCCATCAAAGGGTCTGTTACCGCATCAAAAATGCGTACAAACAGAAAAATTGCCGTTACTGTGGTGGCATCCAGGCCAAATACATCGGTGTAGTAATACGCCAGTAGCAAAACAACTGACTGATACACAAAATTGCCTGCCATATCACCCAGGCTAAAGCCCACTTTTTCTTTTACGCTTAATTTCATAGCAATTCACTGTGTAGAAAAAAAGGCCGGAAACACAAGTTACCGGCCAATATAGAGGGAATAGTAAATATCAAGGTATGGGCAAAAAGCTCCCGCGCCCATACCTTGAATCAGGGTTAGAAAGTACCACGAACACCAAAGGCGAAACGTGTACCCACATGAGACAACGACTCAAATCTGTCGCCAGCACCTGGGATTCTTTCAAACAGCTCTTGTTCTTCGTCCGTGAGGTTAACCACGTTGGCAAACAGAGTAACGCTGTCGTTCAGGCTGTAGCTGATAGAACCATCCAGCTGACCGAAGGACTCAGCGAAAATCTGACTGCCCAAGCCGCCAACACCATCGGGAACCAGCAGGTAATCGCTGCGATAGCTGTACGACAGACGTGCTTCGAAATTATCTTTTTCGTAGAAGGCTGTCAGGTTGTAGCTGAGGTCGGAAACGCCGGGGAACGCGATGTCGGCTCCGGTTTCCAGAAACTCAGCGGAGTTTTCAGCCAAAGTCACATTAAAGTTATAACCAAAACCGGACTCAAAGGCGTGCAAGTAACCAAACTCCAGGCCCGTTACCTGAGCTTCACCCTGGTTATCTGGCTGGCTCAATTGGTCCAGAGCGATGGGGGCGGAGGAGCCGTCCTGTTCGATACCAATAGCGCGGATATTTGCACTACCCAGATTACTTACGTTGTTGTTGGTAACAACTGCGATGTAATCTTCCAGAACCTTGTCGAACACACCCACGTAAAGGGCGCTACTTTCGGCAAAATACCATTCAACGCCAACATCAAAGTTGGTAGATTCGTAAGGAGACAGCCCAGGATTACCCGCGGTAGCAGCAACGGCAAAGTTATCGCCGTTATTGTCACAAGAACAGTTGGGGTTTAAAGACAGACCCGGTGAAAGGTCGTTAAATGTCGGACGAGTCAATGTTTTCGACGCAGCCACACGCAGGAACAGATTTTCACTCAGTTCAAACCGCAGATTCAGGCTAGGCAGCACGTTGCTGTATGTTTCGCTGGAGCTGAAGGGAGTTGCATCGCCTGAGGTAAAGCCGTCAAATACAGTTGTATCCTGACCGCCGTTATCCTGAACCCGAAGTTCAGCATCAAACCCATTTACATCCTGTTGTGTGGATACTACGCGGAAACCAACATCACCAGCATAGGGAATACCACCAATGGTTCCATCCAGATTCACCTGAAAGTAAGCAGCAAAAGTGCTTTCTTCTACGTCGAAGGTGCCAAATGGGTCATTCGGGATTACATTCACAATACCCAAAGCTGCACGCTGTGCGGCGTTATCGGGAAATGCCAAGCTGTCATAGGCAAACGTTGAATTGAAGCCTCCATCCAGAAAGTCGCTGGCACCGCGAATAAATCCGGCAGCTCCGGCTGTTACACCCTGATTCACAACACTACCATCAACTATCGAAGAACGAGTGTTCTCTTTTTCACGGGTTCTGTAGCGCGCACCAATTTCAAATGAAGAAATAAAATTACTCTCTACGTCTTTCTTGGCATCAAACTGGAATGCCAATTCTTCATCATCGTTATTGGCAATGCGATCTTCAAATACAGAAACAACAAAGTTATCAGCGTTGCCGAGATCCGTATTTGCACCACCTCCAGCATTGGTCTGAACGATGTTGAAACCACCATCAGTTACCGTAGTTTCAAACAGGAAAGTGCCGTTATTACCATCGTGGCGAACTCGGTCAAAGCGATTAATACCCTCTGCTTTCGAATAGCTCAGATCACCAACCAGTGTCCATGAACCAACTTCACGAGTGACATTCAGGCCAAAAGCAATATTTTCATCTTCCGCATCTTGCAAGTCAGTGGTCAACTCAGGACGCAAAGAAGAAGGAATAACGGTAAATGCACCGCCGCTAACCAGATCACCTACCTGAATACTGCCGTCGGGGTTTACAGTCTGTCCAGACAAGTCGCCGGGAAAGGGAATTGGCAGGAAGATCAAGTTGGAACCAGATGAACTAATTTCGCGGTTGGTATAAAAAATATCCGCCACAATGTCGGTGTTACCATCATCCAGTGACCACTCGAGAGTACTGGTTACGGTATAGCGATCACGGCTTTCGCTGATGGATTCCAGGTTGTTGGACAGTGGGAACGGGATGCTTGTAACAGCGTCACTGGTACCATCGTTATCGATATCGAAAGGACCAACGGTACCTACAGCAGCAGACGGGAAATAACCAAAGGTACGAGACAGGTCTTCACGAATAGAACGCTCTGAGTAGGAAACAGAAGTCAAAATACCAAAAGTTTCTGAGTCATTCGCCCAGCTGTACAAGCCAGAAACAGACGGGTCTGTATCTTCATTAAAGTCTCGATAAACGCCCTGAATAGTACCAGCCAGTTTGTGACCAAGTGTCAACGGTCTGGCAGTTTTCAAGTTAACCACACCACCAATACCACCTTCTACATGCTTGGCCGATGAGGTTTTAATTACTTCAAGAGTATTGATAATTTCTGATGGCAGAATATCGAAGTTGGACGCACGACCAGTACTGGTATTAATGCCACCGTTAATATTCGGGTCTACAAATTCTGTAGCACTTAACAATGTGCGGCCATTTACTGTGCCGCGAACAAACTCCGGCCCCAGACCGCGAATAGATACAAAGTCACCTTCGCCGCGATTTCTCTGAATCGCAACACCAGGAACTCGCTGTAGCGCCTCAGCCACATTCTGGTCAGGCAGCTTACCCACATCCTCTGCACTGATAGCGTCAACGAAACCGGTAGAGTTCTCTTTAATACTCAAAGAACGTTCCAGCGAGCCTCTAATCCCTTTAATAACAATTTCTTCCTGAATATCCCCTGCGCCTTCCTGAGCCAATACTCCAGCGGACGCACCGGCACCTGTAATTGCTGCAATAAACGCGGCCAGACCAGTTTTCTTTTTAAAAGGCATATCTTTACCCCCTTCTCGGGCTTTTACCATAGCAATGGTTAAAACCCCATTTTGATTAAATTCCCCGGCAAGCCGGGAACCTTTAAGCAAAATAGCCAGTGCTTCGCGAACCGAATACTGCCCTTTAAGAGGCTGGCTTCGGGTATCACCAATATCACTGTGGGAGAAAAGTAGTGGCGTATTGGACTGCTGTGCCATCAGGCGCAGCGCCATTGCCAAATCAGTAGCGGGAATGTCGAACTGATACTGCTGTTCCGCAGCCTGCAATCCGGATGGAACACAAACCACCAACAGAAGATACAACAGCCCTGCTGACACTTTTCTCATACTATTTCGCATGAGCGCAGCAATGGCGGTTGATATAAAGCCTGATGAACCAGGGTGGATCGTTGCGCTCATGAAGAAGACATTCCCATTTGAGCAAACCCTCTATATACCGGTAAAAAAAATGTAAAAATAATGGCGCACCAGCCAAAACAATCCACCAAACCGGTTATTAACAATATTATTTAGCTATAAATACAAAGACTTACAAAACCTTCTTGCACCACACTGGAGCAGTGCCATTCACCCACAAAACGGCCTGTTGCGCAAGGTGTTTTCATAAGACACCAACAGTGCTACCATTTCTCATATAAAAATACATTTCATAAGCGTACTCACAGGTCATATATATGCCCAACAAGTCGCAACACAACCAACGGTCGGGGATTCTGGGCAGTTTTCTGGGGTTGGAAAACGAGCTCAAACACTATCTGTTAAAGATACTGGTACGGCGTGAAGATGTGGAAGATATCTTACAGGACACCTTTATCAGGGTATCCAACGCCGAGAAAAAGACCGAAATAAAGGCCCACCGTCCATTCCTGTTCAAGGTTGCCAAAAACCTGGCACTGAACCGAATCACTCAAAATCAGCGAAAAGTTGCCCGCTATATAGAGGATTTTGAGATTTCCGAGGTCATAGACAGTAAGTCTTCTGTGGAAAGCTGCGAAATGGCCCGGCAAGAGCTGAATAAATTTTATACAATGCTGACGGAAGCCCTGCCCACCCAATGCCGCAAAGTATTTATTTTGCGCAAGGTGTACGGCTTCAGCCACAAAGAAATAGCCCACAAACTGGGTATTTCCGTGAGCACCGTTGAGAAACACGTGATTAATGGCATGAGGCGCTGTGACCAGTTTATGGCCGCCAATGCCAATAGTAGTTCGCAAGAAAATCCGGGTGAGGTGGCTCCCACTATAAATAACCTGGTTTCGTTTATAGAGCATCGTTCCTGATGAATATTGTTGACATCAACAAGTCCGGCAAGCGGGATACGCCCGATGTTACGGAACAAGCTTACTTCTGGGCCGCCAAACTGGATGGCGAACCCAGTGAGTCTCTGCTGGCTGAGTTCCGGGAGTGGCTGTTGGAAGACAAAGCGCACCAAAAAGAATTCAAGCGGGTTGCCGCCATGTGGGACGGGCTGGACGGCTACCTCACTGACTTGCTGGCTCAAACCGAAAGGCGTTCTCTCCAATCTGAAAGACACTCACCCCTGGCCGCCAGTCAACAGCCCCGCCATCGCAGCCCATTCAGGTTTGCCCTGGCTGCCTGTGCTTTTGCAGCAATATCCATTGTTGCCGTGCTGATTGCAAAACCGTTGCTGTTTGGTGACTACCAGCAAACCCACAGCACTCTTGTCGGCGAAATCAAGAAAGTGGATTTGCCAGACGGTTCCGACCTGCAGCTGAACACCAATACCAAAGCGCAAATTGACTACCAAAGCGATGCCCGCCTGGTTCACCTGGTCAGTGGCGAGGCACACTTTAACGTCGCCCATCAGCCGGACAAGCCGTTTATTGTTTACGCCGGAGACGTTGCCGTAAAAGCTATTGGTACCGCCTTTTCTGTGTATATCAAAGACGACAATAGCGTAGAGGTCATTGTGTCTGAGGGCACCATAGAACTCGCGGCTATTGAGGCTACAGCCTCACAAAAACGGAGCCAGCTGAATCAGCTGACCCCGCAAAAAACCCTGGGCAGATTCAGCAAAGGGCAGCGCACATTGCTGGCAGACAGCATACAAAGTGTCGAGAAAAAATCCGAACAAGAGCTGACCAAAGAGCTTTCCTGGCGCAGTGGCATGCTGATTTTTGATAATCAGCCGCTGGGTGAAGTGGTTGATGAAGTCAGTCGCTACACCAACACTGACATTGTGGTGGAAGAATCGATTCGCGATATGGCCATCGGCGGCTACTTTCCAGCGGGTAAAACCGACATTTTGTTATCTACCCTGGAAGAATCCTTCGACATTGAAGTGCATCGCGTGAGCACTTCGCGGGTTGAGCTTTTCCCCAAATCCGCCAACCTCGATACGCAGTGAATCAATCGTCGCGAGGACACTTCCGTCATTGCGAGGCCGAAGGCCGTGGCAATCTCCAGCAGATTTGCAGCGTACATCATAAGATTGCTATAACTTTCATTTTTTGCAGATTATGTGTACATTTAAACCACATATGTGTGGTTTAAATGTACACTAAATGGGTTTGCACGATGAAAACACTCGATATTGTCATGGGCCTGAATGAACTGGATAAAGCCGGCCAGTACGTATTTACCAAGTCGGGTTTGAAAAACTGCTTTTACCCCAACGTGAAAAAACCGACTTTTGAGAGAAGCCTTGAACGCTTGGTGGAAAAGGGCGTGCTGAAACGTGCAGCCAGGGGAGTATACGTTAACCCACACACACGTAATGATAAGGGTTACACCATTGAACTGGTGGCCAAAGCCCTGCGGGAAGGTGAATACAGCTACGTGAGCCTTGAGTCTGCGCTGTCTGAATATGGGGTTATTTCACAAATTCCGGTTGACCGTCTGACCCTAATGACCACCGGGCGCAAGGGCGTTATCAAAACACCCTACGGCATCATCGAATTTACCCATACCGCCAAATCCCGGCTCAAAATTCTACAGAACATAGTCACGATCCCTGATAGGCCGCTGAGAGTGGCACGAGTAGAACAGGCGTATTCGGACCTTAAACGAGTGGGTCGCAATGTGGATATGGTGGATGCAATGGAGCTATCAAATGACTGACAGGGCAAACTTTAAAGAACTGGTGGCTATGGCCATGACCAATGGCAAACACCGCCACATGCGCCCCGTGGTGGAGAAAGAGCTTTTGCACTACGACATCCTGTTTGCACTGAAACAACAATCCATCCTCGGAGATATTACATTTCAGGGCGGAACAAGTTTGCGGCTGTGCTATGGGTCAAACCGCTACAGTGAAGACCTGGACTTCGCCGGAGGCACTCATTTCTCCACCAATAAACTGATGGAAATCAAAGATGTGGTAGAAAGATACGTGGCTGATCGCTATGGCTTACTGGTCACCGTCAAAGAACCTGCAGAGATGAAACAGGATCCTTCCTATGGCAATGTGAGCGTGAACAAATGGCAAATTAGCGTTGAAACCTCACCGGGCCAACGGGACATTCCCAGGCAACGGATTAAACTGGAGATCGCCTCCGTACCCGCCTACACACGGGAATTAAAGATTCTCCATCAAAACTACGACTTCTTACCCGATGGCTACGATTCCCTGGCAGTACCCGTGGAATCCACCCAGGAAATTCTCGCAGACAAACTGGTTTCCCTACCGACATGCACCCGCTATATCCGACACCGAGATATTTGGGACATTGCCTGGCTATCCCAAAAAGGCGCGACACTCGACTGTGAACTGATTGAGCGCAAGCTGGGCGACTACGGAGTCGATGATTACCAGAGCTTGGTGCAAAATTGTCTGAAAAAACTACCTGGTATTGTTAAAGGAAAGGCCTTCCTTGATCAGATGCAGCGATTTTTACCCATAGATGTAGTTGAGCGCACACTACATCAGGAGGCGTTTTATAAGCACCTGGTATCCGTAAATTCTGAATTGCTGGCTAAGTCAGCAGGCCTTAGCAGCAGCTCGTCGCCATCATTCCCTATGTAGGGCGGGCCATCTCATCCAAATCAATGTTATTTCAGCGAATTCCATGCCTTTACAAAGTTGCCGCAGGGTACATTCGCGCAGCGTAATCCACCAATTCATGTCATCGCGAGAAGCATATCTTTACTACCGTCATTGCGAGTGCTATTCCCCGTCATTGCGAGCGCAGCGAAGCAATCTCCATCCGGTTGGTGCCATATTACCCAAACCCTCTGCCACTCTGGTCGAGATTGCCGCGTCGCTTCGCTCCTCGCAATGACGGAGGGGTGGTGGTATTCCCCATCATCGCGAGTGCTATTCCCCGTCATTGCGAGCGCAGCGAAGCAATCTCCATCCGGTTGGTGCCATATTATCCAAGCCCTCTACCACTCTAGTCGAGATTGCCGCGGTCGCTTCGCTCCCTCGCAATGACGGCTTCGGTGGCAGCAGACTTGTAGAGTGCTTCAGGCAACGGTCAAGCGATCAATCTGCTCCAACTCCTGTTGGCAAAACGCCAGATTATCCAGGGCCTTGACCGAATCCTCCAACTGCCCTACCCGGCTGGCGCCCACCAGGGCAGAGGTAACCCGCGCATCTTTTAACACCCAGGCCAACGCCATTTGCGCCAGCGATTGCCCACGTTGCGCTGCCATATCATTGAGCGCTCTCAGATTATCCATATTCATTTTCTGCAACATTTCCGGGGTTAAAAAATGCCCCAGTGCAGCGCGGCTGTCTTCGGGGATGCCGTTTAAATATTTATTGCTCAGCACACCCTGCGCCAGTGGCGAAAACACTATACAGCCCATGCCTTCCTGTTCCAGGGTATCCAACAGGTTGTCGTTTTCTATCCAGCGGTCCAGCATGGAATAACGGGGTTGGTGAATCAGCAGGCGGGTGCCAAATTCACGAATCAGCGCATTGGCTTCGGCGGTGGCAAGGCTCTTGTAAGAAGACACCCCCACATACAGCGCCTTGCCGGAATCCAGCGCCCGCTGCAATGCGCCCATGGTTTCATCCAGTGGGGTATCGGGATCAAAACGGTGGGAATAAAAAATATCCACGTATTCCAGGCCCATGCGTTTCAGGCTCTGATCCAGACTTGCCAGCAAATTTTTACGGCTGCCCCACTCACCATAGGGCCCGGGCCACATGTAATAGCCGGCTTTGGTGGAGATAATCAGCTCGTCCCGATAGCCTGCAAAATCTGTCGCCAGCAACTGGCCGAAGTTTTCTTCCGCCGACCCTGGCGGCGGGCCGTAGTTGTTCGCCAAGTCAAAATGGGTAATGCCCAGGTCGAAGGCCTTGCGGCACAGCACCTGACACTGCGTAAACGGTTCACTGTGGCTAAAGTTATGCCACAGCCCCAAGGAGATAGCGGGCAGCTTTAAACCGCTGTTACCACAGCGGCGGTATTGCATGGTGTCGTAGCGATTCGGGTTTGCGGAATAAATCATTAGCCGTGTCCTTAGGGTAGAGAAAATTTCCCGGGCAATATTTTATAACCAACCTGCGGCCGCGCAATAACGGTTTGACTGGCCATCGTGAGCAGCCGTAGGGGGGATTAGCCGCGAAGCGGCGTAATCCACCAATCAGGGGTCAATATTGGCAACCAAACAAATATATTAAACCGGCAACTTTATAGGTTGCGTTTAATAATGCGGCACAGGGATGTGCCGCCGCTGGCGCAGCCAGCGCAAGCTCAATAAAATCAAGCACTTTCGCGCAAGTGCGTTACTTTCTTTTATGTGAAAGTTATTGAGCGCGCAATACAAAAGGCAGGACGCCTTTTGTATTGCCGGGTTAATAGTCAAGCGGCTCTGGCTCATACCCCAGGGCAGAAGAAATATCTGCCGCTGCGTTACCAATGCTCTCCAACAACTCATCTGTAACCAAACCGGCAGACGGGTCTTTTAGCTTCAAGCTGGACACAGCCAATGTGCCCGCCAATTGTCCAAACTGATTAAACACCGGAAAGCCAATTTCGATAACCCCCTCAAACTGTGCACTGGGCAGTACTTCGTAGCCCTGTTCGGCAACTCTGGCGATCATCTTTTTGAGGGTGGCATTTATCTTGATCACATCTCCTCTGATCAATTTCGCCGCCGCGATCATTTCTTCACGTTCCTCCTCGGAAGCAAACGTCAATATAATGTGGCCAGCGGCGCCTGCCATCAGCGAGTCTGTACTCCCTACTTTCACCAGCAATACATTATTCAAGCGCTCCGCTTCCTGGCGCGCCATCACCAATGTGCCTCCCTGAGAGAAAAACGCCAGGTAACAACTTTCACCGATACGGTCAGACAAGGTTCGCATAATCGGCGCAGAAACGGACGTGACTCTGTCCACCGACACGTCCTGGTGGGAAATCTTGAACATTTTGTGGGATAACCGGTACAGGCGGTACTTTGTCGAGTATTCCGCGTAGCCCACCCGCCTCAGCACCGCCAGTATGCGGAAAACACTGGTGCGGGATTTGTCTACGCGCTTGGCGATCTCGGTCAAGCTAAAGCCCGAGCCGGTTGCCAGCACCTCAAGTATTTCCAGGCCTCCTTCCAGCGCCGGAGCCGTGTACTTGTGAATATTTTCCGATGAATCGATTGATTCCACCGCGGGTTTTTTCGGGCTCACAATTCTATCTTCCTGTAATTACTGGCAATTTCATAAGGCTCAGAGAGAAATAGCATTATGTTTCCGCAGCCGTTGCTGTCAACCTGAAAACCAAAATAAGCCATAAAACTTTTCTTGCAAACTTGTTTTCTATGTAAAACATTTTGTTGACAAAACATATTTTCAATAATAGTCTCAGGCTCTGACTAGCAAATAGTCAGCAATATTCAACACATTCCAGTAATAAATTCCATTTAAGAGGGGATAGGTAATGAATGTTTTACGTTTAAAACCACTGGCAGCGGCACTCAGTGGCGTAATCGCCGCCAGTTTCGCACCAGGTGTTCTGGCCGCTGACAATGCAGCCAGTACAGAGATCAACGAAGAAATTGTTGTTCGCGGTATTCGCGGCAGTTTGAAACAGGCTCTGAGCCTGAAAAAAGAAGCCACCAACTTTGTGGATGCCATTTCCGCAGAAGACGCTGGCAAGCTGCCTGACCAGAACATCGCCGAAGCACTGCAACGGGTGACCGGTGTTGCCATTCAGCGCAGCCGTGGTGAAGGTGACTTTGTATCCATTCGTGGTCTGGGGCCGGATTTTGTACGCGGTACCATCAATGGCCGGAGTATCACCAGTGGTACTGAGACGTTTGACTCTACTCTCAGCGGCGGCACAGCAACCAGTACCGGTCGTGCTACCAACTTCGACCTGCTGCCCTCTGAAATTATCGACACCCTGGAAGTGATCAAGTCCACCTCTGCCAAACACGTAGAAGGCGGCATCGGCGGTGTGGTGAATGTAAAAACCGCGCGTCCGCTGGATACTGAAAACCGCACCGCGTTCAATATTAAAGGCACTTACCGTGATTTCGCCGAAGAAACCGATCCCAACGTATCGGGCATGATCAACTGGTCCAACGACAGTGACACCTTCGGCATACTGGCCTCTATTGCCTACTCCGAGCGCAATATTCGCGAAGATATTTCTGGCAGCTTTGGTTACCTGCCTTTTGGTACGTACGATACCGATGGAGACGGACTGGAAGATCGCTCTGACGTTATCGTTCCCCTGTCCAGCAACCAGGACAGCTTTGAAGAAGGCCGCGACCGCACCACCTTTAACAGCACCCTGCAATGGGCATTTGGCGAAGATTCCCAATTGACACTGGATCTGCTCTACAGTGACCGGGATATCGAACAGCGTCAACAAGGGGTTATTTTTGTTTCCCTGCCGACCGTGGGTGCCAACGACGATGGCAGCGTTACGGTTTCTCCCAACGACATTGTTGGCGGTGCATTGCGCTCCATTACCAGCAACATCCCCCCTGAACTGGTAAACGATGAACAGGTCGCCAACGACGAGCAATTAAACCTGGCTCTGAACTACACCACCAAGGTAGGCGACTGGACTTTGAGTACCGACATCAGCAGTGCCGACGCCGAAGGCACCCTGGCCTTTGACCGTGCGGTAACTGTCGGCGATGGCGGTGGCACTTATCTGATTGATTACACCGTTGACGAAAGCGGCTTTACCGTTGTTAGCAACGGCACAGCCGACCTGTCCAATCCCGCTAACTACTTTTTACGCAATGGCCGCGTAACCCGCACCATCAACGAAGATGAAGAATCTGCATTCCAGTTCGATGCAACCCGTGAAATCGACAGCAACTTCCTGTCTTCTGTTGAAATTGGCGCCCGTTACCGCACCAGAGAAAAGTCCGTTACTCGTTCTGATTTCGACGGCGGTTTTGGATTGGGTACTACATTGCGTCTGTCCGATATCTCAGGCGGCGCTACCGCTCCCGCCAGCAACTTCCTGGACGGTGGTACAGTGACGGCTTTTGGCGATCTGGTATTTGCCAATACTCAACCCGCTCTGGACGCTGTTAGAGCCGCTGCGGGCGCGGTAGATATCACACCACAGCTGGACCCACTGGGTACATTTGATGTGGAAGAAGATACCTACGCCTTTTACACCCAATTAAACCTGGACGGCGAAATTGGCGGTATCGGCTATGTGGGTGATGTGGGCTTCCGCGTGGTGCTGACGGAGCAGGAAATTACCGGTTTAAGTCAGCCATTCACCATTGATGGCACCACTACTCCAGGCTCTATTGTATTTACCGGCCCGGTGGCACCCATTACATTTGACGACAGCTACGTCAACGTATTGCCCAGCCTGAACCTGCGCTTTGAACTGGACGAAGGTCTGTTCCTGCGATTGGCGGCGTCTAAAACGGTCACCCGGCCTACCTTTGTTCAGCTGTCCCCGCGCGTTGCCATCAACCCCAGCGCCACAGCTGACTTGAACGGTGACGGCATTGCGGCCACGGCCAACCTTGGCAACACCAGCCTGTCGCCTTACGAGTCCACCAACTACGACCTGGGTGTTGAGTACTACTTTGGTGATGCCAGCGCGTTGTACGCCGGTGTTTACTACAAGGAAATCGAAGATTTTATCGCCAACGTAACCAACCTGGATGTTACCTTCAGCGGCACTGTTTTCGACTCGGTTTCCCAGCCTGACAACCAGGGTGTTGCCCAGTTGATAGGCCTGGAAGCGGGGTACCAGCAGTCTTTTGAAAATGGCTTTGGTTATATCATCAACGCCTCAATTTCAGAGAACGATGCCGAATTTGAAGATGGTGGCGATATCAGCTTCCCCGGTGTATCCGACCTGAGCTACAACATCACTGGTTACTACGACAATGGGCCACTGCAGGCACGGTTGGCATACAGCTACCGCGATGACTTCCTGCTGAACCCCAGTGACGTTTTCACCAACCAGATTTTTGTTGAAGAGTTTGGCCAGCTGGATGCGTCTGTAAGTTTTGATATTACTGACAACTTCACCTTGTCACTGGAATTCCTCAACCTGACTGATGAAAACCTGGAAAGAACCACATCCAATACAAGTGGTCTGGGTAGCCAATTCCTGTCTGACGGGGTTGTTGGCCGCCGCGTAGCCTTCGGCTTCCGCGGACGTTTCTAAACCACCCGCAACACAGGCACCTGACAGCCGTCAGGTGCCTGTTTTTTCTCCAAAATTCTGTTTTTTCTGCACTCCTTAATTGTGTAAGGTTATTACCATGAAAATAGGTTTATGCGGACTGGGTGACCGGCTGAGCTACGTGGCGCATGTCATGAGTGAGCTGATACCGGAATTCGACCTGGTGGCGTACGCAGACCCATCACCTGCCAAGCTGGACTACATGCAGGAGCACGGGTACAACCTGAACGGTTACGCCGACCTGCAAACCATGCTCGATAAAGAGTCCATCGACTTTCTGATGATTGGCTCCCCCAACCACCTGCACCTGGAACACATTCGCATTGGCCTGAAGGCTGGCGTCAAGCTGTTTACCGAAAAGCCGGTGGTAACTACAGAACAAGAAACCTTCGAGCTGCTGGATTTGATCAAAGAGCACGATGCCGCCGACAGTATTATGGTGGGCATGGTGTTGCGCTACTCTCTGCTCTATAAAGATTTAAAGAAAGCCATTAGCGAAGGCACCTTGGGCGAGCTGACCAGTATTGAAGCCTCCGAACACATCGCCCCGGAGCACGGCGCCTTTTTCATGCGTGACTGGCGTCGCAACCAGGAAATGTCTGGCGGCTTTATGCTGGAAAAATGCTGTCACGATCTGGATATCTACCAGGGCGTCATCGGCAATCGCGCGTCCAGGCTGGTGAGTTTTGGCAGCCGTAAAACCTTTGTCCCCGACAATAAAGACCTGGAAAAAAACGAGGTGTACCACGAGCGCAAATCCCGCTGGGGTGGCACCAACAAAGTGTTTGGCGACGACTCCGAACTGATCGACAACCAGACCGCGTTAATTGAATACGAAGACGGCACCAACCTGTGCTTCCACACCAACCTCAATGTACCGGATGAATACCGCCACTTTTGCGTAGTGGGCACCCACGGCATGGCGGAAGGGGATTTTGTGCGCAATTTTTATCGCGTGCACGACGCGGTGAGCGGTGAAAAACTGATCGACAAAAGCTACGAGCACGACGACAGTATTTCCAAACACTACGGCGCCGAGGAGCAAATGGCCGCCGACTGGATTGCCCACTTCCGCGATGGCGCACCACTGCCGGTTTCCATTCTGGATGCGCTGGAAGCGGGTTTGACTGCCATTAAACTGGATGAATCCCGGGTATCTGGCAAGATTATTGATATGACGGAAACCTGGCAGCGGTTTGACAGTTATGGGTTGCGGGGGTAGATCGCGCACCACCTGGGAAAATATATTCACCAAAACCTAGGGGGCGTTCTCAATTAGTGAGTTATTGCTGTTGTGCCTGAAATGGCGCCAGACAAGGCATGAGGAGAGTAGTTTGGTTGCTCCAAATGAACGACGAATAACACAGTATGGCGCCATTTCAGGCGCAACCCGAAGGGCTGGACCCATTTTGTCCCTCAGCGGTGTTGCCATTCGCTCATGTAGAATGACTACACAGCACTCATGGCGCCTTGCTGAGAGCCAAAATGGGCTCCAGCAGCAACAGCTCACTAATTGAGAACACCCCCTAACCCCGGGTGCCGCTGCGCTTTACCCGGGCTACGAGTCTGAGCTCCTCGCAATGACGGGAATGTAAACTTTCTCCCCACCGTCATTCTGAGCGAAGCGAAAAATCTCGACTCAGATACTACGCAGGAGATTGCCACGTCGCTTTGCTCCTCGCAATGACGGGAATGTGAGCTTTCTCCCCACCGTCATTCTGAGCGCAGCGAAGAATCTCATGCGTTGTTTCTGGCCATAGATCCTTCGCTGCGCTCAGGATGACAGATAATCACAATAAACAGAGAACAACATGGCTTTTCTTGATTGGGTAATTGTCGGCCTTTACGTGGCATTTGCCATTGGCATTGGTATGTACTTCACCAAAAAGGCCAGCGAAAGTACCACCGACTTTTTTGTCGCCGGGCGCTCCCTGCCCTGGTATATCGCCGGCACCTCCATGGTGGCCACCACATTTTCTGCCGATACGCCGCTGTTTGTTTCCGGCCTGGTGCGGGAAGAAGGCATTTACGCCAACTGGATATGGTGGACCACCATTATCGGTATTCTGGTGTCTGTGTTTTTCTTTGCCAGCCTGTGGCGGCGGTCAAAAGTTCTCACCGAAATTGAACTGATTTCCCTGCGCTACGACAGTGGCCCGGCAGCCAGTTTTTTGCGGGTGTTCAAAGCGCTGCTGGACGGCGTATTTATCAACTGCATTATTATTGCCTCGGTCACTCTGGCCATGTCGAAAATTGTAGTGGTTATTCTGGGGCTGTCTTCCGACCCGTTATTTACCCTGCCGCTGTTTGGTGACGTGACCTCCGGCACCCTGATTCTGCTGTTGCTGGCCATATCCGCCGTGGCCTATACCGCACTGTCCGGCCTGTACGGAGTGGTGTACACGGACCTGATTCAGTTTGTACTGGCCATTGTCGGCGCTATTGCCCTGGCGGTGATTGTGTATCTGGACCTGGACGACAAAGGCGGCGTAATGACCGCGTTGCAGGCCGCGCCGGGCTTTACCGAAAATACCCTGCGCATGTTCCCGGAATTTGAGTGGAACCTGGAAACCGCCACCTTTTTGATTCTGGTCACTATTGGCTGGCTCAACTACGCGCCGGGTTTTGGCTTTTTTCTGCAACGCACACTGGCCGCCCGCACCGAAAAAGATGCGGTGCTGGGGCTGTACTGGTTTGCCTTCTGCCATTTAATTCTGCGCAGCTGGCCGTGGATTATTGTTGGCGTGGCATCGCTGGTGTACTTCCCCAATCTGGTGGATGGCGAGCAGGCCTACCCGCAAATGATCGACAGCTTCCTGCCCATTGGCCTTAAAGGGGTGATGGTTGCCGCTCTGCTGGCGGCCTTTATGAGCACGCTGGACACTCACCTGAACTGGGGCTCATCTTACCTGGTGAACGATATTTACCAACCCTTTATCGCCAAAGGCCGCAGCAAGGAGCACTACGTAAAAGTCGCCCGCATCAGCATGTTGCTGCTGTCGCTGGTTGCCCTGATTGTGACCACGCAACTGACCAGTATTGTCTCCGCCTACGAATACATTGGCGTGATTATTATTCCTGTTTCGGTGGTGCTGATTGCTCGCTGGTACTGGTGGCGCATCAATGTGTGGTCGGAAATTGCCGCGCTACTTACCGCCGCCATTGTCGGCAACGCGCTGGCCGTTCTGATGCCGGACAGCGACGGCGAACGCTGGTTTGCGGTGCGCTGGCTGTACACCACGCTGGCCACCCTGGGCGTGTGCCTGGTAGTCACGCTGGTTACCTCCCGTAATGGCCCCACCAAACAGGCCACAGCCTTTTACGAGCGCCTGCGCATTCACGGCAAGGGCTGGCAACGGGTGCGGGAGCAATCCGGCGTTACCCCTGTGTCTGTGGGCCTGAAAGACAACACCATCGCCTGTATTGCCAGTATTGTGCTGATCTACTCACTGCTGTTTGCTATCGGCTACGCGCTGTTTGATCAGTGGGCGAACGCTGGCTGGTTTTTGCTCGCCAGTGTCGTCTCCGGTTACATTGTGGTAAAAAAGATTCCCACCGTGATCCGCAAACTGAGAGAAGACGTTTCCTGACCCATGCCCGACTTTACCTGGCCCCACCGCCTGCATGTGCAATCCAGCATTTGCTATGGCAGCGACGACCCGCAGCAGCAACAACTGGACATTTACTCCCAGAACATTGATGCCAGCGAACAGGACGGCAAGCTGGTTTTCGCCAGCACCAACAAAACCCTGGTGTTTATTCACGGTGGCGGCTGGGTAGAACACGACCGCATCAACCATTCGCCCTGGCTGTTCAGCTTTCTGGAAGCGGGCTGGAATGTGGTGAACCTGGAATATCGTCTGGGGCCGAATACCGCCCCGCAAGCGGTGGAGGATGTGCTGTTGGCCCTGCAATGGCTGGCCGACAACGGTCGCGACTACGGCATTGACTGCCACAAGCTGGTGGTGGGTGGCTGTTCGGCCGGTGGCCATCTGGCACTGATTGGCTCTTACCTGACCGACGCCAACCTCAATATTACCTGCGTGATGAATTGGTGTGGCATTACCGATATTGCCGCGCTTGAGCACTTCCTGCAGGGCCAAAACCAGATCAGGAATTACGCGCTGCAATGGGCTGGCGACAACAACCGCTTGTTGGCAGTCAGCGAACAATACTCGCCCATTCGCCATGTCAATTCACAAACGCCCCCCACAGTGACAGTTCACGGCGATGCGGATATCGTTGTACCCTTTCAGCAGGCGGAAAAACTGCACGAATTGCTGGAACAACAAGGGGTAGACCACCACCTGGTCACATTGACTGATGGCGGGCATGGCGGTTTTACCCCGGAGCAGTGGTCTTATGGGTACCGCGAAGTTTTTGCTTTTATTAACCGGCATATTTAGGGATAACCACCCAAACCGTCATTGCGAGCGCAGCGCGGCAATCTCGTGAAGCCCTTTGCGCTCTGCGGGAGATTGCCGCGGTCGCTGCGCGCCCTCGCAATGACGGCCCAATATCAAAAAGGTACACAACATGACAACATTTAACGGCCTGGGCATGAACCTGGGCAACCTCTCTCGCCTTTCCAACGCCAAAAGCCGTTCCATCTCCGCCGAAAATTTTACCGGTGAAGCGGGCAAAGGCGGCATGGCCACCGAAGGTACCGGAGCATCCCCTGGCCGTGATTTGGGTCAGGGCTGGAAAATCTCCCCCAGCATTGAAATTGAGCCGGGGCAAACCTTTACCCTGGCCGACATAAAAACCGGCGGAGCCATTCAGCAAATATGGATGGCCACCATTGGCCCGAAAAAACGCGATCTGATTTTGCGCATGTACTGGGACGATCAGCAGCAGCCCTCCGTCGAAGTTCCACTGGGTGACTTTTTCTGTAACGGCCTGGAAGATTACGCCCACGTGCAATCCCTGCCGGTATGCGTCAACCCCGGCCAGGCGTTTAACTGCTTCTGGGAAATGCCCTACCGCAAGAATGCTCGCATCACTCTGGAAAACCGCGACCCACTGCGCAAAGCCGGGGTGTACTATCAGATCAACTACACCGAAACCGACGTGCCGGAAGACTGCGCTTACTTCCACGCCCAGTTCCGCCGTACCAACCCTGTGCCGTTCAAAGAAGTGCACTGCATTCTGGATGGTGTTTCCGGGCGCGGCCAATACGTAGGTACCTACATGGCCTGGGGTTGCAACAATAACGGTTGGTGGGGCGAAGGGGAAATCAAGTTCTACATGGACGGCGACAGCGACTTCCCCACCATTTGCGGCACCGGCACCGAAGATTATTTTCTGGGCTCCCACAATTACGACATTGGCACCGCCATTCCGGAGCGCCCCAACGCCTACAGCGAATACAACGGCCCCTATGCCGGTGTGCCGGAAGTACAGCGCCCGGACGGGGTATACCGCGCGCAACTGCGCTTTGGCATGTACCGCTGGCACATCCCCGACCCGGTGCGCTTTGACAGCGACCTGAAAGTGACCATTCAAGCCCTGGGCTGGCGCGACTTTCACAATTGGGGGGGCGATGTAAACCAGCGCCGTTACTTGCCCCTGCAAGACGACCTTGCATCCGTGGCGTTCTGGTATCAGACTTTGCCCACAGCGCCCTTCCCGGAGCTGCCGCACCGGGATTATATGGAAGTGAATTGATACAATCGTCTCTGTAGGGTGGATTAGCGCAGCGTAATCCACCAATGGACAAACACCACAATCGAGAACAACCATGCTGAAAAACATAAACCCCTTACTGAGCCCGGAGCTGCTCAAACTGTTACGCGCCATGGGTCATGGGGACGAAATTGCCATTGTCGATGCCAACTACCCCGCCGACAGCAACGCACAACGCCTTGTACGGCTGGATGGTTGCAGTGCCACCGAGGTACTGGACGCTGTGCTTTCCGTTCTGCCGCTGGATAGCTACGTAGACCACCCGGTACACAGCATGCAGGTAGTGGGCGACCCGGACGCGGTACCGGAAATCGTCAGCGAATTTCACGCCATTGTCAGCCAGCAGGAAAGCAACCCTGTGCAACCCGCCGCGCTGGAGCGCTTTGCCTTTTACGATCGGGTAAAAAGTGCCTACGCCATTGTCAGCACCGGAGAAACCCGGCTGTATGGCAATGTGTTACTGACCAAGGGCGTTATCGATCCTGACGCGCAGTAAAGCTCAAAAGAGTGTCATCCCCGCGCAGTCGCACTGTTGCCTGGAGTAACCACCCAAACCGTCATTGCGAGCGCAGCGAAGCAATCTCCATCCACCTACCGCCGCACTCCCAAAGTCCTCTGCCAATTGGGTCGAGATTGCCGCGTCACCCTGCGGGTTCCTCGCAATGACGGGATGTTGTTACCCTCGTCATTGCGAGCGCAGCGAAGCAATCTCCATCCACCTACCGCCGCACTCCCAAAGTCCTCTGCCAATTGGGTCGAGATTGCCGCGTCACCCTGCGGGTTCCTCGCAATGACGGGATGTTG